>JAEWCI010000516.1 GCA_023390705.1 Pseudomonadota bacterium | reverse complement strand
ACCCCCCCCCCCCCGGCCCGCATTCCGGCGGCCCCGGGCTGCCGCCGGGGGACCGCTGGTGCCTTTGCGCCCCACGCTGGGAGGAAGCGCGCCGGGCCGGCTGCGCCCCGCCGGTGCTGCTGGAAGCGACCCATGCCGGGGCGCTGGACTATTGCCGGATCGAGGATCTGCGTAAGCACGCCATCGACGACCTGCCCTGATCGCGGGCTGTCCTCCGGAACACGGCCATTTCGCCGTTGGGCGCAGCATTGCAAGCGGGAACGCCCTATCCTGCCGCCGTGCTGGATTCGCTCGACCTCGACATCGCCGATCTCGCCCTGGTCTGGGGCATCTTCCTGGCCGGGGGGCTGGTGAAGGGCATTACCGGCTTCGGCCTGCCCACCGTCGCCCTTGGCCTGCTGGCGCTGACCCGGCCCCTGCCGGAAGCCATGGCGCTGGTGCTGGTGCCGACCATCGCCACGAATATCTGGCAGGCCTTTGCCAGTGGCGCGCTGCGGCCGGTGCTGCGGCGGCTGTGGGGCTTTGTGCTGGCCGGGGCCGTCTGCACCCTGGCGGCTTCCGGCCTGCTGTCGCGGGCCGATGCCACCAGGCTGGCCGGGCTGCTCGGCCTGCTGCTGGTGCTGTCCTCGGCGCTGGCGCTGCTCGGGCCGCGCTGGCCGGTGCCGCCGCCGGAGAAGGAACGCTGGCTCTCGCCGCTGATGGGCGGGCTTTCCGGCCTGCTCGCCGGGCTGACCGGCAGCTTCATGATGCCGGCGGCACCCTGGCTGGCGGCGCTGCGCCTGCCGGCCGACCACTTCGTGCAGGGCTTCGGCCTGGGCGCCGTCACCGTCACCCTGGTGCTGGCCAGTTCCATGCTGGGCCAGGGGCTGCTGCCGGCGAATGCCGGGCTGACCTCCCTGGTCGGGCTGGTGCCGGCCTTCCTGGCCATGTCGGTAGGGCGGCATTTGCGGCGGAACCTGCCGGAAGCCGGCTTCCGCCGGGTGGTGCAGGTCGCGCTGCTGCTGCTCGGCCTCTATCTCGCGGCGCGCGCCTTCCTCTGATCCGCCGCAGGCCGCATGATCCCCTGACGCAATGGGAGGAAGCCATGAAGATCGGCCTGGCGATGTTCTTCACCGACTATTCCATGTCCCCGGCCGAACTGGCCCGGGCAGCGGAGGAGCGCGGCTTCGAAAGCCTCTGGGCGCCGGAGCATTCGCATATCCCGCTGTCGCGGAACTCCCCCTGGCCGGGCGGCGGCGAATTGCCGAAGCAGTACTACGACGTCATGGACCCTTTCGTGACGCTGACCGCCGCGGCGGCGGCAAGCACGAAATTGCTGCTCGGCACCGGCATCTGCCTGGTGACGCAGCGCGACCCGATCCAGACAGCCAAGCTGGTCGCCTCGATCGACCAGGTTTCCGGCGGGCGCTTCCTGTTCGGCGTCGGCAATGGCTGGAATGCCGATGAGATGGCCGACCACGGCACCGAATTCCGCAGCCGCCACAAGCTGGCGCGCGAGCGGATCGAGGCGATGAAGGCGATCTGGACGCAGGAGGAAGCGCAGTACGAAGGCGAGATGGTGAGATTCGGTCCGATGGTCAGCCGGCCGAAGCCTGTGCAGAAGCCGCACCCGCCGGTGATCGTCGGCGGCGCCTTCCCCTATGGCGCGCGCCGCGCCATCCGCTACGGCAATGGCTGGATGCCGCACCGCGTGCGCCAGCACTACGCCTATGTGGTGGAGCTGCTGCCGGAATTCCGCAGGATGGTGCAGGAATCGGGGCGCGACCTGGACAGCCTGCCCATCACCATCTGGGGCGTGAAGGAGGACTACGACCTGTTGCAGCGCGACCGCGAGGCCGGCGCCGCGCGGGTGGTGGTCAGCCTGAAATCGGCGAAGGCGGATGTCATCCTGCCCGAACTGGACCGCTGGGCGGAGCTGATCCGGCGGCTGGCCTGAAGAAAACGGGTGCCGCTTCGCAGCGGCACCCCCTTCCCTGCCCTACAGCACCGCTTCCGCCGCCACACGCAGGGCTTCCGGGGTGGCGCCGGTCAGCACCAGGGTGCCGATGCTGCCGTCCTTCGCCACCGCCTTCCAGTCCTGCAGCCGGGCGCGGATGCGGTCCGCCGGGCCGACCAGGGCGATCTCGTCCACCAGCTTGTCGGGCACCGCCGCCGCCGCCTCGGCCTTCCGGCCGCTGAGGAACAGGTCCTGGATCTTCGCCGCGGCTTCCTCGTAGCCCATGCGCCGCACGTAATCGTTGTAGTAGTTCTTGTCGCGCGCGCCCATACCACCGATGTAGAGCGCGAGTTCCGGCTTCACCGAATCGCGGCAGGCCTGAAGGTCGTCGCCGAGGCGGATCTTGGTGTAGGGCGCCACGTCATAGCCCGAGAGGTCGTCCGGCCTGCCGCCCTTGGCCCGCCCTTGCAGCGTGGGCTTCGTCACCAGCCCGGCATGTTCCGGCGACATGAAGATGGGCAGGTTGCCATCGGCGATCTCGCCGGAAAGCCGCATGCCGCCCGGGGTGATGGAGGCGGTGTAGAAGGGGATCGGCCCCTCGGCATGGATGATGCTCTTCAGCGGCTTGCCCAGGCCGGTGGCATCGGGCCCGTCATAGGGGATGTGGTAGTGCTCGCCCTGGTGGGTCAGCGGCTTCTTCCGCGCGACGATCTGCCGGATGATGGCGATGTATTCGCGCATCCGCCCCATGGCGTTGCCATAGGGCTGGCCGTGCCAGCCTTCCACCACCTGCGGGCCGGAGGGGCCGAGGCCGCAGAGGAAGCGGTTGCCCGAAAGCGCCTGCAGGGTCATCGCCGTCATCGCCACGCAGGTCGGCGTGCGCGCCGGCATCTGCATGATGCCGGTGCCGGCCTTGATGCGCGTGGTGCGCGCCAGGACCCAGGCGATGGGCGTGACGGCATCCGTGCCGTAGCTCTCGCCGCACCAGACCGCGCTGAAGCCGAGGCGCTCGGCTTCCAGCACCAGGTCCATTTCCAGCCTCGGCCTGGCGTCGCGGATCATGCCGATGGTGATGCCGAGCTTCATCGCCCGTGTCTCCCTTTCGCTAAAGCCTTGCCAGGATGTCGTCGCGGAAGCGGCGCATCCCGCTGAGCATGTCTTCGGTCGTGCGGCCGCCGAAGCTGAAATCCACGCTGTGGACACCCATGGCGCGCATCTCGCGCAGGTCGGCGGCAATCTCCGCCGCGCTGCCGGAAAACAGCCGCCGTTCGCCATCACCCGCTTTCGCCGGCAGCGAGGCGCCATGCACCGCGACGCGATAGGCCAGGGTCACGCTGGCCGGGTCCCGCCCCGCCTTCGTCGTCATGTGGCGCAGCCTCTCCACGGCGGCGCGGTAGCGCGCCAGGCTGTCCAGCGGGAAGGCAGGATTGGTGCCGATGGGGTACCAGCCATCCCCCAGCCGGGCGGCGCGGCGCAGCGCGGGGCCGCTCTCGCCGCCCACCCAGATCGGCGGGTGCGGCTTCTGCACCGGCTTGGGTTCGAAGACGATGTTGCCGAAGCGGGTGAACTCGCCTTCGTAGCGGGGCTCTGCCTGGGTCCAGAGCGCCTTGCAGGCCAGCAGGTAGTCGTCCGTGACGCGGCCGCGGGCGGCGAAATCCGGAACCTGCAACGCCTCGAATTCCTCCTTCAGCCAGCCGGCGCCGATGCCCAGGGTGATCCGCCCGCCCGAAAGCACATCGATCGTCGAGACGATCTTGGCGGTCAGCACCGCCGGCCGGTGCGGCACCACCGTGACGGAGGTGACCAGCCGCAGCCGCTTCGTCACGGCTGCCAGGAACATCACCTCGGTCAGTTGCTCATGCCGCTCGGCGCGGGCGCCGGCGGGGAATTCGCCGGTTTCGGAATAGGGGTAGCGGGCGGAAATATCGGTCGGGATCACCACATGGTCGCTGACGGTGGCGTAGTCGAAGCCCATGGCCTCGCCCTCCACCGCCAGTCGGGTGAGGCTCTCGGCAGCCGAGAGCGGCCCGGCGCTGGGCGCGTTGAAGCCGATGAGCATGGCTGGTCCCTCCCCTGCCCCGATTGCATCGCCCGGCGCGATACCACACGATGCGGCCAGAGGCGGGCCGGGGCAAGCGGCCAGGGAAAGGCGGGGAAACATGGACGCGGTGGGGACTCCCCTTCTCGACAGGCTGGAAGAGGCGCCGCTGGCGGAGCTGACGGCAACGGCGGCAGCGCTGCGCGACCAGGGCCATGGCCGGCTGGTCAGCTATTCACGCAAGGTCTTCATCCCGCTGACCAGGCTCTGCCGGGATGTCTGCCACTATTGCACCTTCGCCCAGCCGCCCCGCCATGGCGGGGCGCCCTATCTCTCGCCGGAAGAGGTGCTGGCCATCGCCCACGCCGGCGCCGCCGCCGGCTGCACGGAGGCGCTGTTCACCCTGGGCGACAAGCCGGAGCTGCGCTACCGCGCCGCCGGGGAAGCCCTGGCGAAGCTCGGGTATCCCACCACCATCAGCTACCTGCGCGCCATGTGCGAACTGGTGCTGAAGGAAACCGGGCTGCTGCCGCACGCCAATCCGGGCGTAATGACTCGCGACGAGATCGCCTCCCTGCGGGAGGTGACGGCCAGCCAGGGCATCATGCTGGAAAGCACCAGCGAAAGGCTCTGCCAGCCCGGCCAGGTGCACCACGGCAGCCCGGACAAGCATCCGGCGGCACGGCTGGAAACCCTGCGTCTGGCCGGGGAGCTGCGGGTGCCCTTCACCACCGGCATCCTGATCGGCATCGGCGAGACGCGGGCGGAGCGGATCGAGAGCCTGCTCGCCATCCGCGACCTGCACGCGCGGCATGGCCATATCCAGGAAGTCATCATCCAGAATTTCCGCGCGAAGCAGGGCACCAAGATGGTGCTGGCGCCGGAGCCGGATCTGGATGAGCTGCTCTGGACCATCGCGGTCGCGCGCATCCTCCTGGGTGCCGACATGAACATCCA
>JAEWCI010000478.1 GCA_023390705.1 Pseudomonadota bacterium | reverse complement strand
GCACCAGCCTGCTCAACACCGGGCCGGAACGCCGCCGGAAGGGCACGTTGCAACGCATCTCGCCGCGGCCCTGCCAGGTGAAGCGGCTGGGCCATGCCGTCCTCTCCACCCCGGACATCGCCGGCAGCCGCGCCTGGGCGCACCGCCATCTCGGCCTGATCGTGTCGGAGGACGTGCATGCCGATGACGACCCGGGCACCATCCTGGCCAGCTTCAACCGCACGGACCGCGGCGAAGCCTTCGTGGACCACCACACCATGATGTTCGCCCGGCATGAGCGCGCCGGGCTGAACCATGCGGCCTTCGAGGTGCAGGACATCGACGACCTGCATGCCGGGCACGACCATCTGCGGGCGCAGGGACTTTATCACCACATCTGGGGCATCGGCCGTCATCTGCTGGGCAGCCAGGTCTTCGACTACTGGAAGGACCCCTGGGGAAGGGTCCACGAACACTGGACGGACTCCGACCTGCTGAACGCCGGCACGCCGCCACGGCTGCTGCCGCGCAGCCAGGGCCTGCGCAGCCAGTGGGGGCCGCAATCGCCCCAGGAATTCCGCGACGCGGCCAGCGAATAGAACGGATCGCGGAGGGACGTGAATGCCCGGCGGCGTGAGTCCGCCCCACAGGCAATGACCTGCGGCGGACCGGCGTTCAGTTCGGAACGCAATCCGCGGCAGGCCGAAATCATAGGGAGGCAACGAGAATGAACAGCATCACCCGCCGCGCGGCCGCCGGCCTTGCCGCCGCGTTGGCCCTGCCCGGCCTCGTCCGGGCCCAGGCGCGGCCGGTCACGCTCATCCATGGTTTCGGCCCGGGTGGGCCGGCGGACATCTTCTCCCGCCTGCTGGCGCCGGGCATCGGCGAATCGCTGGGACAGGCGGTGGTGGTGGAGCCACGGCCGGGCGCCGGCGGCAATATCGGCGCCGCCGCCATCTCCCGCGCCGCGCCGGATGGGCAGACCATCGGACTGGTCACCGGCGGCCATGCCGTCAGCGCCGCCTTCGCCCGCAACCTGAATTACGATCCGGTCGAGGGCTTCGCCTTCGTCTCGCTGATCGTGCGCTATGCCTTCGTCCTGGCGGTGCGGGCGGACCACCCGGCGCAGGACCTGCGGGCGCTGCTGGCCATGGCCGGGCGGGCGCCGAACGCGCTGCAATTCGGCTCGGCGGGCGCCGGCTCCACCCAGCATCTGGTGGGTGAGATGGTCAACAGCATGGGCCGGGTGCAGATGACGCATGTGCCCTATCGCGGCGATGCCGCCGCCGTCGCCGCGCTGCTGGGCGGCGAGGTGCCCTTCGCCGTCATCTCCCCGGTGGTGGCTGTGCCGCATATGCGGGAAGGCAAGCTGAGGCTGCTGGCCGTCACCTCCCCTGCCCGCTCCTCCCGCCTGCCGGAGGTGCCGACCGCCGCCGAGGCCGGGCTGCCGGGTTTCGCCGGCACCACCTGGGCGGGAGTGCTGGCGCCGCGCGGCACGCCGCCGGAACTGGTGGCGCGGCTCAACCGCGCCGTGCTGCACGCGCTCGACCAGCCAGGGGTGAAGCCCCGCCTGGCGGAGATGGTGGATGGCGAGGCCGGCGGCAGCACACCGGAGGAGATGCGCGACCTGGTGGTCTCGGAAATCGCCCGCTGGAAGGCGCTGATCGAGGCGCAGCGGATCAGCCCGGAATAGGCTGGATTCCGCGCGGAACGGGCGCCGCTGCAACCCACGGCACCAGACCGGCGGGGCGCCCGCCGAACAGTGCCGGGCGATGCGGCGGCAGGAAGCCCGGAAGGCTTCCCGGAGAGTTCGCCGCTGGAGCAGATCGCGGATGGGCATGAACGCCCAGGAGCGTGAACCTGCTTTATGAACAATAGCCTACAGCGGTTTCCGTTTGCCTGCGCTCGAGGCAACCGCTCCAGCCTGTTGTCTTGTCGCATTTTCCGAGTCGCCGGCTGATTCCAGCCGGCTTGAAAATGCTCCAGAGCGTGATCGCTTGAGGCGGAATCGCCGAAAAGCGTGACCCACGCGACAAAACAGGAAGCTGGACATGATCGGTGCGTCCATCCGCACCGCTCATGGTCTATGCCTTCAAGGGGGCGTTCATGTGCCGGCATGAACCCGGGCCGGCAGGGCCTCGTCCCCTTCCTGCGCCGCGGCGGCGTCGCCATCCGTTGCCTGGGCGGCGTCGGGGTCGGGACAACTGGCGCGCAGGCGGATCTCGGCCCGCAGCCCCTCTCGGCGGAAGTCCAGCGTGACCATGGCGCCCTCGCCAAGATCGTGCTTCAGCGCCTTCTCCAGCAGCCTGGTGCCGAAGCCCTTGGCATCCGGGGCCGGCTCGGTAACCGGCGGGCCGCCGCTTTCGGTCCAGTCCAGCACCGTCATGCCATCGGGCGCGAGGCACCAGGCGACGCGGACCATGCCTTCCGGCCGCGACAGCGCGCCATGCTTCGCCGCATTGGTCGCCAGCTCATGCAATGCCAGCACGATCGCCTGGGCCTGCCTGGGCCGCAGGGACAGGCCGTGCTGGCCCTCAATGAGGATGTTCTGCGCGGCGAGCAGCCAGGGGGAAAGGGCCGAGCGGACCGTGTCCTCGAAATCCGAATTGTGCCAGGCATGGGCGGTCAGCAGGTCGTGCGCCCGGGCCAATGCCTTCAGCCGTTCGATGAAGGCGGGGCCGAAGCGGTCCGGCCTGCCTTCACTGGCGCGCAGCGTCTGCGCCGCCAGGGAATGCGCCGTGGCCAGCGTGTTCTTCACCCGGTGGTTCATCTCCCGCATCAGCAATTCGCGGGCGCATTCGGCGCGGACCTTCTCGGTCACGTCCTGCAGCACGACGCTGACGCCGGTGTGCCGGTCATCGGCATCGGTGACCGGATGGCAGGAAAGTATCCAATGCCTGGAATGCTTGAGCACGCCGGCGGCGTCGCCGGTGATGTTCCGCTCCAGCACCGGGTCGCCGGTGGCCAGCACGCTGCGGCAGGCCTCTTCCAGCGGCTCGGCCAGGGCGGGCGGGAGTACCTCGGCCGGGCGGCGCTGGGCATGGGCCTGCTGCGGCAGGCCTCCGGTGGCGGCGAAGAAGGGGTTGACGCTGAGGAAGCGCAGCTCGCGGTCCAGCAGCGCCAGGCCCAGCGGCACCGCATCCTGGATGGCCCGCAGCCGGTCCAGCGCCTGGCGCGTGCGCGCCTCGTGCCGCTGCAGCTCGGCCAGCGCGCCGCGTGCCGCGTGGATATCGAAGACCCGGCAGTTCCAACCGGTCAGCAGGCCGGTGGCATCGAAGGCGGGCACAGCGGTGATGCGGACCCAGTGCCAGTCATCGCCCTGGTGGCGCAGCCGGCATTCCATGCTGCCGGGCGCCTGGACCTTGAGATGTCCCTCCCAGGCCGCTTCCACACCCTCGCGGTCCTCGGGATGCAGCACGGCCAGCCAGCCATCGCCCCGCGCGGCCTCCGCCGGCTGGCCGGTCAGGTCGCTCCAGCCCTGCGACTGGATCAGCCGCCCTTCCGGGTCTGCCTGCCAGCTCGCCGCCGGGCCGGCCCCGGCAAGGAAGAGATGGCGCTGCTCCATGGCCCGCCTGGCCGCCATCGCCGCGGCCACGCTGCCCTGCAATTCCGCCAGTTCGGCCACCGGCGCGGGAGGCAGCGGCACCGGCGCCTCGGCACCACCCCAGGCAGGGACGGCTTCGACCTGCTGGCGGAAGGCACGCAACCAGCGCCGCAGCCGGCGCGCCAGAAGCAGGGCGGTCAACAGAGCCAGCAGCAAGGCCAGCCCGACACCGGCCAGGAGCCGGAACGGCAAGGCGGATTTCGGGCTCGGCCCGGCCTCGCCGGCGGCGATGCTCCAGCCCGGTGCAAGATCGGACTGCCAGGGCATGCCGGCCAGTGGCCTGGGTGCCGATCCCTCGGCAGGCCCCAGGCTGACGACCGGCACGCCATCACCGTCGCGCAGCACCAGCGGCCGGTCGGCGGGCCAGGGCATCGCCTCGATTGCCTCGGCCAGGATGGCGGCCGGGAGTTTCGCCGCGACCAGCGCCACCACGCGCCCCTGCCGCATCACCGGCAGGGCCAGGGTGAGCGCCGTCTCCGCCGGCGCCCCGGCCTGATGCCCCAGCGCCGGACCGTGATCGACCAATGCCTGCAGCAGGGGCTGGAGGTTCTCCACCGCCGGCAGGGGCGCACCGAAGGTCTCGGCGCTGTTGACCATCTGGCCGAGTTGCGGGTCGGTGACGATGATCCGGCCACCCAGCAGGGCGGCGACGCGGCGGGCGAAGCCGTCGAGCGTGGCGAGGTCGAGCCGCTCGGCATCGAAATCCGGCGATGCCGCGAAGGTCGCCAGGATGTCGGCGGCGGCATTCACCCGCCGCTCCAGCACCTGCCCCACCAGCCGCGCCGCATCCTCCGGCGGGGCACCGGGGCGCGGCGCACCGCCGAGCAAGGGCCAGCCAGCCAGGGTCAGTCCAACCAGCATCAGGCAGGCACTGCCGAGCGCCAGTCCCAGCAGCCGGCCCGTCAGTCCACGCCGCTGGCCCACACCGCGAGTCCGGCGGAGTTCATCCGGGACTCTGCCCATGCTGTCCTCCGTTGCGCGGTTGGTGTATACCACGGTCCAGGATAGATGTCCCTCGCTCACAACACAATCGGAGGTTGCGGCCCCCGCCGCGATGCGCCATGCCCCCATGATGCGTGGTGCATCCGCTGCAAAGGCCCGCTGACCATGCGCTGGTTCCCTGCTTCCCTGGCAAGGCACGCCGCACCGCTGGCGCGCCCGTCCCTGTTTTTCCTGGTGGCTGCGGGCCTCGGCCTGGCCGGCTGCAATGCGCCGGCCGGACCGCCCCCGGTCGCCGCAACCCAGTCACGGGTGGCCACGGCGCCGGCATCCCCTGCCACTGCCCGCGGCCGCCCGGCGCCTCGCCCCGGCAGTATGGCGGAGCCACGGTCGCCCGCCGACACCACCGCGCCCGCAGCGGCGGCTCCGCACGAGACACCGGCCGCACCGCCGGAAACCACAGCCGCCGCCGAGCCTGTGGCAGCGCCTGCCGAACCGCAGACCCGGCTTTACCGGGTTACCAGGGACGGGGTCCTGGGCTGCGCCGATCCTGCCGTGCTGCGGCTGCTGCGCGGCACGCCCCGGCTGGCGGAAACGCAACCGCAATTGGCGGCGAAGGCCCGGCAGGACGGCAAGTGCCGCACCGCCTTCCGCGCCAGCGAATGGGCATTGCTGGGCGTGGAGGACGGGATCGCCCGCCTGCGCCTGGTGCGGCCGGAGCCGTCCACGCCGCTGACCCTGCATTTCCTCCGCACGGATATCGAGGAATAGCGCTTCCGGGCGAACTGCCTGCAGTCCACCACGAAAGGCGGCGACAAGGATCGCGCAGCCGGATCGGCCCGATGCCCCGTGGCCGGCATGAGGCCGATCCAGCCCCGGTCCAGCGCCCTCCTCGCTCATTCCTCGATCGCCGGCTCCGGCAACAGGCCGGGCAGCCAGTCATGGGACCGGGCGGCGACGCGGCGGGTGGGGCGGGCGGCTGCGGCACGCAGCCGGATCAGCTCGTCGAGCAGCCGGTCCATGGTCTGCCACAGGGGCTCGTCGCCGCGGCGCTCGGCCAACACGAAGCGATGCGCCGCCAGGGTGACGTTCAATGTCCCGCGGGTGGTTTCCGGGCGCGGGCTCCGCATCTGCACCAGCGCCTTTTCCACTTCCTCCAGCGCCACCCCGAAATGCGCGGCGATCACCGCCGGAGCCTCGCCGCGGCGGCGCAGCGCGCGGGCCTTCTGCGCCTCGGCCGGGGTCAGCGCGATGGCCGGGCGCAGGGCCGCGGTGCGGCGGGACATCTCGCCGGAGCCGCTGCCCGGCGGCTTGCCCTTGAAGGCCATGCTCTCCCCTTTCCTGATCCGGGCCGGGATCACCCGATTCAGTATGCCAGTCCGCCGGGTCGTGCCAGCGAGGCAAGACCGATCCGGTTTAGTTGATGCGCAAGCGCCGGAACCGGCGAAGGGTTGCGCCGATGGGCGCCTCATCCGCCAGTCAGGCGGAGGCTCACGGCATCTTGCGACAATTACCTTCCAATTCTGTACGAATCATACCACTTTAACCGGCGGGCGGCGCCGCACCCGCGCCGCGCGGAGCGGAGGGGCCTCATGGCCGAAGCCGGCACGGCGCATGCGCATCACGACCACCATCCAGGCTTCGTCGGGCGGTGGCTGTTCTCCACCAACCACAAGGATATCGGCACCCTCTACCTGGGCTTCGCCATCGTGGCCGGCCTGGTCGGCCTGACGCTTTCCATCCTGATGCGGATGGAATTGCAGAACCCGGGGATGCAGTTCTTCGCCGATGGCCAGAGCTGGAATTCGGTGGCGACGGCACATGGCGCCATCATGGTGTTCTTCGTCATCATGCCGGCGCTGATCGGCGGCTTCGGCAACTGGTTCGTGCCGCTGATGATCGGGGCGCCGGACATGGCCTTCCCACGGCTGAACAACATCAGCTTCTGGCTGCTGGTGCCGGCGCTGATGCTGCTGACCGCCAGCCTGTTCGTGGATGACCAGGGGCCGGGCATCGGCTGGACGCTCTACCCGCCGCTTTCCGACGCCCAGTACCATCCCGGCCTGGCGGTGGACCTCTCGCTTTTCGCCCTGCATCTGGCGGGCGCCAGTTCGCTGCTCGGCGCGGCCAATTTCATCACCACCATCTTCAACATGCGCGCCCCCGGCATGACCATGCACAAGATGCCGCTCTTCGTGTGGGCGATGCTGGTCACCGCCTTCCTGCTGCTGCTCACCGTGCCGGTGCTGGCCGGCGCCATCACCATGCTGATCACCGACCGGATGTTCGGCACCGCCTTCTTCAGGCCCGCGGGCGGCGGCGACCCGGTGCTGTTCCAGCACCTGTTCTGGTTCTTCGGCCCTCCCGAAGTCTACATCATGATCCTGCCGGCCTTCGGCATCATCAGCCATGTGGTCTCCACCTTCAGCCGCAAGCCGGTCTTCGGCTATCTCGGCATGGTCTATGCGATGGTCGCGATCGGCTTCGTCGGCAGCATCGTCTGGGCCCACCACATGTTCACCTCGGGCATCGAGGTTGACACCCGCGCCTACTTCATGGCCGCCACCATGGTCATCGCGGTGCCGACTGGGGTGAAGATCTTCTCCTGGCTTGCCACCATGTGGGGTGGGCGGCTGGAATTCCCCACGCCGATGCTGTTCGCCTGCGGCTTCATCTTCGTCTTCACCCTGGGCGGCGTGACCGGGGTGAAGCTGGCCAATGCCAGCCTCGACGTGATCCTGCACAACACCTACTACGTGATCGCCCATTTCCACTACGTGCTGAGCCTGGGCGCGGTGTTCGGCATCTTCTGCGGCTTCTATTACTGGATCGGCAAGATGAGCGGCCGGCAATACCCCGAATTCTGGGGCAAGGTGCATTTCTGGACACTGTTCCTGGGCGTGAACCTGACCTTCTTCCCGCAGCATTTCCTGGGTGCCCAGGGCATGCCGCGGCGCTACCCGGACTACCCGGACGCCTTCTGGGGCTGGAACATGGTGTCCTCGATCGGCGCCTATATCGGCGGGCTGTCCTTCCTGATCTTCCTCTACGTGCTGTTTCGCACCCTGACGGCCGGGGAGCGGGTGCCGGCCAATCCCTGGGGCGAGGGCGCGACGACGCTGGAATGGCGGGTCAGCAGCCCGCCGCCCTTCCACAGTTTCGAGGAACTGCCGCGCGTCCGGTAGCGGCGGCTATTCCACCCTGAGCGCCGCTCCGGCCGCGAGCGGCGCCAGCGGCAGGGCGCCGGCCAGCAGGGCGCCCAACAGCAGCAGGTAGGGCCGCGCCGCCAGTCCGGCCGCCGCGGCCTCTATTCCCGCGGCGCCGAAGATCACCGCCGGGATGGCGAGCGGCAGGACCAGCAGCGGCAGCAGCACGCCGCCGCGCCGCGCCCCCAGCGTCAGCG
>JAEWCI010000201.1 GCA_023390705.1 Pseudomonadota bacterium | reverse complement strand
GAGGCGGCCGGGATCGACCTGGTGCACGTGCCCTTCCGCGGTTCCTCGCCCATGCTGGTGGAGGTGATTGCCGGCCGGGTGGAGATCGCAGTGGACAACCTGCCCTCCGCCCTGCCGCATATCCGCGACGGCAGGCTGCGCGCCCTGGCGGTGACCAGCGAGAAGCGCAGCCCCGCCCTGCCCGATGTGCCGACGACACGCGAGGCAGGCTTCCCGACGGTGGACGCGGTGGCTTGGTTCGGCCTGCAGGCACCCGCCCGCACCCCGGCGCCGATCATCGCCAAGCTGTCCGAGGCGGTGCAGGCCGTGGTCAAGGACCCGGCGGTGCGCGCGCGCATCGAGGAACAGGGGGCCGACCCGATCGGCGACACGCCAGAGCAGTTCCAGCAATTCATCAACCGCGAGATCGCCCGCTGGGGCGACGTGGTTCGGCGGGCCAACATCCAGTTGGATTAGCCGCCCGGGCGGCGGAGGGCCACAAGGCCCGAAGCTGTGAACCGGCCGGCAGGAAAACGCCGCCCGGTCGGCGAAGGGCCACAGGGCCCGCTGTCTCGCGCGGGCTGTGGCCGGGTCCACAGCGGCCCGGCCCGCCGCTCCCTAGGGTTTGCCGGCATGCCCCGCATGCCCCGAACCCAGGGAGGCCGCCATGCCGCTGGATGCCTGCACCGATCTTCTCCCCCGCACGCATCTCACTCTGCGGGCCGAGAATGACGGGCGCATCCCCTGGTGCGGCCCCGCCGCCCTGGCGCTGGCAACCGGCCTGCCCTACCCCGCGGCCTGCGATGTGCTGCGCAGCATCTGCCCGGAGCGCTACCCCGCCGGCCGCGAATTGGTGACGGCCTGGTGGCGCGACCTGGTGGCGGCGCTGGAGACAAGCGGGCTACGGACCGCGCCCGTGGCCATCGGTAGCGGGCAGCGGCGCGGCGGGCTGACGCTGGCGGGGCTTTGCCGGCGTGGCCTGGCGCCCGGCTGGTACCTGCTGCGGGTGACAGATCATTTCCTGCTGCTGCAGATCACCGCCACCGGCCTGGCCCTGCTGCACGACAACCGCCACACCGCCGCCCTGCCGCAGACCGGCTCCTTCGCCCGACGGCTGGTGACGCATGCGGTGCGGGTGGAAGGGGTGCGGATGATGGCAGGGTCGCCGGCGCTGATGCTGGCGGGGTGAGGCACCGTCCCCGCATCCAGCCTCCCGCCTGTCGCGCCGCAAGGGGGCCAACCCCGTTGATCCCGGGTCGCCAGGCACCACCTTCCCCGCTCCGGCGAAGGGCATCCCATGCGTCGTCGCTCTCTCCTCGGCCTCATGGCCGCCATGCCCTGCCCGGCACCGGTGCTGGCGGGCAGCGGCAGCGCGGATGCCCCTTCGTGGCGCCCGTCCCGGCCCATCCGCCTGGTCGTTCCCGTCTCTGCCGGCGGCAGCCAGGATGCGGTCGCGCGCATCCTCGCCCGCCCGATGTGGGAGATGCTCGGCCAGGCCGTGGTGGTCGAGAACCTGCCCGGCGCGGCCGGCAATCTCGGCTTCCAGGTGGTCGCCCGGGCCAGGCCGGATGGCTACACCCTGCTCGCCGGCTCGGATGGCCTGTCCATCAACAGGAGCCTCTTCCCGCGTCTCGGCTTCGACCCGGTGGAGGGCTTCGCGGCCGTCTCCTGGGTGGTGCGCGTGCCGCAGATGCTGGTGGTGCGCGCCGACCGCCCCTGGGCGAGGGAGGGCCTTGGTGCCTTCCTGCGCGATGCGCGACAGACGCCCCCGACGGTCGGCACGACCGGAGTCGGGAGCCTGGCGCATCTGCTGGGCGAGGAAATCCAGGAAGCGGCCGGG
Source organism: Pseudomonadota bacterium (assembly GCA_023390705.1). Taxonomy (GTDB): domain Bacteria; phylum Pseudomonadota; class Alphaproteobacteria; order Acetobacterales; family Acetobacteraceae; genus JAEWCI01. The sequence goes on along the minus strand of JAEWCI010000201.1, from coordinate 1,026 downwards.
CTCCGCTGGGTCCATGTGCCCTATCGCGGCGGCGCCCCGGCCGTGATGGACGTGCTGGCCCGCGCAACCGACGCCGCGCTGGTGAATATCGGCGCCGCCACCGCCCAGGTGCGCGCGGGGGCGCTGCATGGCCTGTTCGTCTCCTCCGCGCGGCGCGTGGCGGCGCTGCCGGAGGTGCCGGCCATGACCGAAACCGGTCCGCTGCGCGAAGCGGTGGTGGGCTGGCATGGCATCGTCGCCCCGGCCGGCACCGATCCCGCCATTCTCGCTTCACTGGACGGAGTGGTGCAGGTGGCACTCGCGCGCCCCGACCTGGCGGCGCGGCTCGTCGCTCTCGGCGTGGAGCCGGTTTCGGAGCGGCCGGAGCGGCTGGCCGCGCTGATCCGCTCGGACGCGGAGCGCTGGCGCACCGTGATCCGCCGTGCCCGCATCGCGCCGGTCTGATGCCCGGCGCAGGAGATCATGCGATTTCGCCGTGATGGGGACCCGGTGTGACGGCTGCGGGCCATAGCCGGAAATCATGCCGGCCATCGGCCCGGGGGCTCGGCCCCGTGCCGATGGCAGCCCCGAACGCTTCCCTTCGCCTACTCCACCTTTATCGCCAGCGAGGCCCGCGCCAGCCGCGCCCCCGCCAATTCCGTGAACAGCCCGTCCAGCCCTGCCGCCAGCGCCGGCGGCAGCGGCTTGCCGGAGGCATCCAGCAATGCCGGCGGCAATTCGGCCGAGATGTCGCGCTCGGCAAGCCAGCAGCGCAGTTGCTCCGTCCCCGGCGCCGACGACGATCAACGCGGGAGAGATGGTCGATCTCGGTCAGGTGAACGTCGACTTCGAGCTCGTCGCCGATCACGAGCTCACGGTCATGCACTTCCAGGTCGGCGCGGGGCCGGTCTCCTCGGCGGGGAAGGGCGATCCCTCGCAGAGCTTCGCGACGGCCGTCGAGCAGTACCGACTCAAGTACGTGTTCCTCGCGCCCGACGACTACGACGTGAACTTCGCCGACGTCGTGCAGCCGATGGACGCGAAGCT
>JAEWCI010000409.1 GCA_023390705.1 Pseudomonadota bacterium | reverse complement strand
GGGCGAGGAGGATGAGGAAGGCGCGCCCGCCGAAGCTGCCCTGGCGAGCGAGAGCGCGCCCGCCCCGAACACCGCCCCGGCGAGCGAAGGGGAGGGCGACGCAAACACTGCCCCGGCGAGCAGGGTTGGTGGGGCGGCCGCGAGCCAGGGCGGAAAAAATTGAGCGTCGCGGCCTTTGCCGAGCTGCTGGAGCGGCTGGTCTTCACGCCCGGGCGCAACGCCAAGCTGGCGCTGCTGAAGGAGTGGTTCGCCACCCAGCCGGACCCGGACCGCGGCGTCGGACTGGCGGCGCTGACCGAGGAACTGGTCTTCACCGCCGCCAAGCCGGCGCTGATCCGCGACATCGCCGCCGCCCGCACCGACCCGGTGCTGCTGGCCCTGTCGCATGACTATGTCGGTGACTTCGCTGAGACGGTGGCGCTGATCTGGCCGGAACGGGAAGGCGTGAACGCCCCGTCCCCCACGCTTGCCGAGGTGGCGGAGGCGCTGGAACTGACGCCGAAGGCGGAACTGCCGGCGCTGATCGCCACCTGGCTGGACAGCCTGGACGCGACCGGCCGCTTCGCCCTCATCAAGCTGGTGACGGGCGGGCTGCGCGTCGGCGTCTCCGCCCGCCTGGCGCGGGTGGCGCTGGCGGAATGGGCGGGCCGGCCGGTGGAGGAGCTGGAGGAGGTCTGGCACGGCATCGCCCCGCCCTACCTGCCGCTGTTCCGCTGGCTGGAAGGCCAGGGGGAGAAGCCGGACCCGCGCGACGCCCCGGTCTTCCGCCCGCTGATGCTGGCGCATCCGCTGGAGGACAGGGATGTCGCCGCGCTGCACCCGGCCGAATGGCGGGCCGAGTGGAAATGGGACGGCATCCGGGTGCAATTGGTGGCCGGCCCGGGCGGGCGGCGGCTATGGAGCCGGGGCGGCGAGAATGTCTCGGCCGCCTTCCCCGAGATCACCGAGGCAATGGATTTCCACGCCGTGCTGGATGGCGAACTGCTGGTGGTCCGCGAGGGCGAGGTCGCCCCCTTCGCCGACCTGCAGCAGCGGCTCAACCGCAAGACGGTGACGGGCAGGATGCTGCGTGATTTCCCGGCAGGGGTGCGGCTGTACGACCTGCTGTTCGAGGGCGGGGAGGATCTGCGCCCGCTGCCCTTCGACGCAAGGCGCCGCCGCCTGGAGGATTGGGTGGCGCGTATCCAGCCGCGGCGCATGGACCTTTCGCCGCAGATCGCCTTCGGCAGCTTCGCGCAACTGGCGGAGATCAGGGCCGGGGCGCGTGCCGCCAGCATCGAGGGGCTGATGCTGAAGCGCGCCGACAGCCCCTATGTGGCCGGGCGGGTGAAGGGGCTGTGGTGGAAGTGGAAACGCGATCCGCTCTCGATAGACGCCGTGCTGATGTATGCCCAGCGCGGCCACGGCAAGCGCAGCAGCTTCTACAGCGACTATACCTTCGGCCTGTGGCGGCCGGATGGGCAGGGCGGCGAGGAGCTGGTGCCGGTCGGCAAGGCCTATTCCGGCTACACGGATGAGGAGCTGGCCTGGCTGGACCGCTGGATCCGCAACCACACCACGGCGCGCTTCGGCCCGGTGCGGGAGGTGGAGAAAAGCCTGGTGCTGGAGGTGATCTTCGACGCGGCGCAGCTTTCAAGCCGCCACAAATCCGGCGTGGCGCTGCGCTTCCCGCGCATCGCCCGCATCCGCACGGACAAGCCGGCCAGCGAAGCCGACCGGCTGGAGAACCTGATGGGGTTCATCGGACCGCGATCGCCCGAGGCGGAGACGCCGAGGGCGTGAATCGCCGTCCCATGAGACCGCGATCGCCCGAGGCGGAGACGCCGAGGGCGTGAATCGCCGTCCCGAACAGCTCAGCCGGCCTGCTGGAGCCTGAACTCCTCCAGCGCCGTCTCCAGTTCCGGCAGATCGGCCTCGCTGCCATCGGCGATGAGGCGGGGGCTGCCGCCATCGGCCGGTACGGCGAGCAGCGCCAGCCGGGGTTCCAGCCCGGCCGGGTGCAGGTCCCGCGCGAAGCCGGCCAGCGCCGCCCAGGGCAGCGGTGACGCGCCCGGCGCCTGGCGCGGGTGCAGCCCTTCCGCATCGGCCAGCAACCGCAGCGGCGGTGCCGGGCCAGGACCGGCCAGCCGCAGGACCAGCAGCAGGGCGAAGATCGCCGCCGCGCCGGCGCCGATCAGGCCGAGCCTGGCATCGCCATCGGAGAAGCTTTGCCAGCCCAGCAGGCCGGCGCCGAGGGCGAGGAGGCCCAGAACCAGGGTCGGGCCGTTGCGCTCGGCCGGCGGGCTGCGCAGCGCCACCTGGGTCAGGCGCCCTTCCTCGTTCCGGGTGATCACGATCTCCGGCATGGCGCTCCATTCCCCGTGCGGGGCGCCATAGCGGAAGCGATATGGCGGCGTCGAGCCGCCCGGGCTGGTGTGGCGGCGGGAATTGTGGTGCCCTGCGACACGACCGCAGAGAGGGGAAACGCGCCATGCCCATCGCACCAAATCAGGCCAAACAGCGCATCGCCAGGGACGAGCTGGCGCTGGGCTTCGGCGTGCATCACCTGCGCGGCAGCGCGGTGGGCATGATCGCGGCCGCCGCCGGCTATGACTGGCTGTTCATCGACATGGAACATGGCGCGATGAGCGTGCACGAGGCGACGCAGATCGCCATCGCCGCGCTGAACCAGGGCGTCACCCCCATCGTGCGGGTCTGCAAGGATGCCATCTTCGAGGGCACCAGGGCGCTGGACAACGGCGCCATGGGCGTGGTGGTGCCGCATGTGGACAGCGCGGCCGAGGCGAAGGAGGTGGCCGCGGCCTACCGTTTCCCGCCGGTCGGCACGCGGTCCTGGGGCGGCCCGCCCTTCGCCTACAACATGAAGCCGCCCGCGACCGCCGAGGCGCAGGCCGAACTGAACCGGGAAATCCTCGTCACCGTCATGATCGAGACACCGGAAGCGGTGAAGGCGGCCGATTCCATCGCCGCGGTGCCGGGGATCGACGCGCTGATGATCGGCACCTCCGATCTTACGGCTTCCATGGGCATTTCCGGGCAGATCGGCCACCCGGAGGTGAAGGCGGCCTATGAGGCGGTGGGGGCGGCCTGCCGGAAGCACGGCAAGACCATGGGCATGGGCGGCGTCTATGACGAAGTGCATGCTTCCGAATACATCCGCCTGGGCGCCCGGCTGCTGCTTTCCGGCAGCGACCACAACCTGCTGATGGCCGGCGCGACCGCCCGCAGCAAATTCCTGCGCGGCCTTTCGGTGAAGTAGCGGCCAGGGGCGGGGGTCGGCCAGGTGGCGGATCCCCCCATTCCGCTGCCGTTTTTTGACTTGCGAATGCTTCTCAACTGCGCTTAGCTGACGCCAGCCAGCGGGAGCGTCCGGCGCCCATGTATATCTGCCTCTGCAATGCCTTGACCGACGGCCAGATCAAGCAGGCCGTGGCTGCCGGCGCGAAGAAGCCGCGCGATGTCTATGCCGCCTGCCAGTGCGGCGCCCAGTGCGGCGGCTGCACCCGCACCATCCTCGGCCTGATCCGGGAGGACAGGGCGGAACTCGCGACGGGCGCAACGGTTCAGTAGCTTTCCCGTCGGGGGGCCTGAGCCATGCAGGGTGACGCCAAGGTCATCGAATATCTCAACACCCAGCTCACCAACGAGCTGACCTCGATCAACCAGTATTTCCTGCATGCCCGCACCCTGCGCCACTGGGGCGTGACGAAGCTGGGCAAGCACGAATACGATGAATCGATAGACGAGATGCGCCACGCCGACTGGCTGATAGAGCGCATCCTGTTCCTCGGCGGGCTGCCCAATGTGCAGCGGCTGAACCAGGTGCTGGTCGGCCAGACCGTGCAGGAAATCCTCGACTGCGACATGCAGCTTGAGGTGAAGGCGATGGCCGACCTGCGCGACGGCATCGCCCATTGCGAGAGCGTGCGGGACTTCGTCTCCCGCGACCTCCTCCGCCGCATCCTGGACAGCGAGGAGGAGCATGTGGATTTCCTGGAGCGGCAATTCGACCTGATCAAGCTGATCGGGATCGAGCGCTACATCCAGCTCAACAGCGCCGCGGCGCCGGACCAGGAAGGCGGGAAGGACTGAACCCGCGCAGCAGGGGCGGCCCGGAACCGCCCCTGGCCCGGCCTATTCCGCGGCCTTCTGCTTCTTCCGCTCGGCCCATTGCTCCGGCGTCAAGCGCGGGATCTCGAAGCGGTCCGTGGTGCGGGTGTACCAGCCGCGGCCATGCATGCGGCCCACCAGGTCCAGCGCCGGCGTGTCCACATAGTGCTTGGCCGCGTCCAGCATGCAGTTTTCGTGGATGTGCACCGCCAGCACCTTGCCCAGCACGATGTGGTGGTGGCCCACCGGGATAAGCTGGAAAGTCTCGCATTCCAGCGCCACCGGGCTTTCGGCGATGCGCGGCGGCTTCACCTTGGCGCAGGGCGCCTTGGTCAGCCCGGCTTCGGCCAGTTCGTCCGTGCCGGGTGGGAAGTCCACGGCGGTGACGTTCATCGCCTCGGCCGTCGCCTGGTTCACCATGCAGACCACGAACTGGCCGGTGGCCTTGATGTTGTCCAGCGTGTCCTTGGTCCTGCCGGGGGCGCGCGGGCCGCAGCCGAAGCCCAGCACCACGGGGTTGTCGGAGAAGACGTTGAAGAAGGAGAAGGGCGCGGCGTTCACCACCCCTTCGGCGTCCTGCGTCACCACCCAGGCGATCGGCCGCGGCACCACGGAGGAGACGACGAGCTTGTAGCGCTCCTGCGGCGGCAGGGTGTCGAAGTCGAAGAGCATGGGCACTTCCTTGTCCGGGTTTCCGCCGGACCGTGGCGCGGCCGGCCTGGGCTGTCGAGAGGCAAGGCAGCCTGAAGGGGAGCGGACCCTATCGGGGTTCCGGTTTGCCGGAAATTAATCGTCGCCGGCGCAGTCTGGGGCCGAATGGAGGTCACCCGGATGCGCTTTTTCGAGAACCTGTCTGTCGGCCGGAAATTGGCCGCCAGCGCCGCCCTTGCCATTCTCATGCTGGCCGGGCTGGTCGGTGCGGTGCGCTGGCAACTGGACAGCGCCGCGGAGGACCAGGCGGCCGAACGCCAGGCCGTCATCGCCCGGCACGGCGCGCTGGAAGCCGAGATCGCGGCCGCCCAGGCCAGCATCGGGCTGCGCGACATCCTGATGGCCAATGCCGCCGAGACCCTGCAGGCGGGGAGGGAGCGGATCACCGGCGCCGCGGCCGAGGCCACCGCGGCCCTGGCGGCGGTGGAG
>JAEWCI010000408.1 GCA_023390705.1 Pseudomonadota bacterium | reverse complement strand
CAATCACCCCGCCCGCAGACCGCCACCCAACCCCGGCCGGCTTCGTTCGGAACGCCCGGCTGGCTTCAGTTGGAACAGGCGGCTGGCTTCAATCAGAAGCCCCGGCTGGAATCACCGGAATCCGCACTCGAGCTCGGTGACGAGCGAGGCGATGTGCTGCTGGCGGACGGCCAGGCGCTCTGCGGCAGGCAGGCCGTTGATGGCGCGCTCGGCATCAAAGATGGCGTCGATCCGGCGCACCGCCTCGATGGCGAGCGGCGCCCGTGACAACTCGGCCAGTTCGAATAGTTTGCGCCTGCCATGCGCCCAGCAGGCAGCCTCGGTGATCGGCCCGGGTTTTCGCTCCGGCTCGTAGAGCGCGTTGTACCCGGCATAGGCATCGGCCTGCAGGATGCCGGCATAGCCGGCCAGGTGCCGGTTCGGGTGCTCGGCGGTTCGGTCCCGCGAGTAGCGGAACATCGCCGCCGGCGGTGCCGGCCCGGCGAACGGCCGGTCGTCACGGACATAGGTCCAGACCCGCCCGGTGATGGTCTTGCCCCGGGCCAGCACGGGGACGGTGGTGTCGTCGCCGTGCAGCCGCTCGGCGGCGAGCACATGGCCGTCGATCAGGGCGTTGAGCGGGGCCAGGTTGGCGGTGCTGGCGCCGACCCAGTCGGCGATAGTGGAGACGCTGAGCTCGACACCCTGCAGGGCGAAGGTCTCGCTCTGGCGGTTCAGCGGCAGGTGCTGGCCAAACTTGGCCTCGAGGATCATCGCCAGCAGGTTCGGCCCGGCGCGACCGCGGGCGATGGGATGGAATGGCGCCGGGGGCTGGGTGATGGTCTCGCAAGCACGGCAGGAGAACCGCTCGCGCACCGTCTGGATCACCTTCCACTTGATGGGCTCGACCTCGAGCGTCTCCGTGATGTCCTCGCCCAGCTTGGACAGCTTGCCGCCGCAGCACGGGCAGGCGGTCGGAGACGGCAGGACAACCCGCTCGCGCGGCAGATGGGCCGGCAGGGGCGCGCGCACTGGTTGACCCCGGGGCGGGCTGTTCGGGCGGCGGGTGCGGCCCTCCTGGCCAGCCGCGTTCTCCGCCTTGGTGGCATCCTCGCTGGCCGCAGTGACCAGGTCGCCGAGCTCGAGCTCCAGCTGGTCGAGCAGCTTGCGGCCGCGCTCGGAGGAGGCGCCGTACTTATCGTGTTTCAGTTTGGCGATCAGCAGCTTGAGATGAGCCACCATCGCCTCGGCGCCGGAGGCCCGAGCCTCGGCCTCGCGCCGCGCCAGTTGCTCGGCCGCGAGCACGGCGCGCAGCGCGGCGATGTCGTCGGGCAGAGTGTCCGGTACCGGCGCCATCAGCAGAGTTAGCTGCTCCTGGACGGGTGCCGCGTGCACTCGAGTGCACGGCTCAAGTCGATGGGCTCATGGCCGGCAGCGAAAGTCCTGCCGGCTATGTTGCGCAAATGTCGGACACCTACTCCACCCGAGCGCCGCTCGCTCGGATCACCGGCGCCAGCCGAGCTTCTTCGCGGGCCCGGAAGGCAGCAATGTCTTCCGGTGTCGTCCACCAAGGCTTGGCGCCGAGTTCCTCAAAGCCGTGGACCAGGTCGGGGGCCTCCAACGCTCGTTTCGAGAAACCCGATAGCCGTTGCACCACCGGCGCCGGTAACCCGGCAGGGCCGCAGACGGCGCCCCAGGAGGTCATCTCGAAGCCCGGCAGGAACTCCGCCATGGTCGGCAGGTCCGGCACAATTGGGCTGCGCTGCGGGCCGGTAACAGCCAGCGCCCGTATCTTGCCGTCACGCGCCGCCGGCAGCAGGCCCGGGATATTGTCCATGATCAGATGCACCCGCCCGCCCATCAGGTCGAGCAGTGCCGGGGCGCCGCCCCGGTAGGGCACGTGCAGGATGTCCAACCCAGCCATCTGCTTCAGCAACTCACCAGAGAGGTGCGGCGTCGTGCCGGCACCGGAGGAGCCATAGGCGTACTTGCCCGGATTGGCCTTCAGCAGCGCGATCAGCTCCGGCACGCTGCGCGCCGGCACGTCGTTGTTGACGACCACCAAGTTCGGCAACTGCCAGAGGCCGGAGATGAAGGTGAAGTCCCGTGCCGCATCGAAGGGCAGTCTGGCGTATAGTGTCGGCGCGATGGCATGCGGGGCGATACTGCCCAAGCCGACTGTGTATCCGTCGGGCCGGGCCTTGGCGATCACCTCGGCACCGACCACCCCGCCAGAGCCACTCCTGTTTTCCACCACGAATTGCTGGCCAGCGATCTCGCTCATCTTCGCGCAGTAGAGTCGCGAGAGTGTATCGGTCGCCCCGCCTGGCGGGAAGATGTTGACGTACCGCACTGGCTGGTTGGGCCAGTCCGCGCTGGTCTGCGCCTGCGCGCTCGCGGGAATACCGACAAGCATACCCGCGAATGCGCTCAGGGCGGCTCGGCGGGATATCAGGTGAGATCTGGGCATGAGGGTAGCTGGATGTTGTGGTGCGCTGGTCATACCGAGTTTCTCCCCCTGCTCTCCGATTTCACCCATTGTACCAGGCGCATCCTCACGCTGCAGCTCAAAATTGCCTTGCGAACCAGCAGCTTCCTCCTTGTGAGCGGGCGCTAGCAGCACAGAAGGACGCGGAGAGCCCCGATCGAATGGTGAAATACGCTGGGGCCGCTATTCCGGCGATAGAGGGCAATTGGTATCGGCTCAGGCAGCAGCCGGCGGCCAGGCAAACTTGCGCCGCGCCGCATCACGTGGAACCCTGATTGCGGGCACAGGGGGGCAGCGGCGCATGGCTTGGCGCGTCGGCGTAGACACGGGCGGAACCTTCACCGACATCTGCCTCTTCGAGGACAGGACCGGCCGCCTCGCCGTATGGAAGCTTTCCTCCACTCCCGATGACCCGTCCCGCGCCATTGCGGCAGGCGTGGCAGACGGGCTGGCACGGCAGGAGGGAACGCCCACCACCGTCGGCTATTTCGGCCATGGCACCACGGTCGCAACCAACGCCCTGATCCAGGGAGGCGGCGGGCGGACCGGGCTGGTGACGACGCGGGGCTTCCGCGACCTGCTGGAGATCGGCCGGCAGAAGCGACCCGATCTCTATGACCTACAGGTCGATAAGCCGCCGCCGCTGGTGAGCCGCGACCTCCGGCTGGAGGTGCCGGAGCGCCTGCGCCATGACGGCAGCGTGGAGACGCCGCTCGACGAAGCGGCGCTGCGGGCGGCGGCGCGCGCCCTGGCACGGGCGGGGGTGGAGGCTGTGGCGATCTGCTTCCTCTACAGCTTCATCCGTCCGGAGCACGAACGCATCGCGCGGCGCATCCTGGAGGAGGAATTGCCAGGCGCCTTCCTCACCGCCAGCCATGAGATCGCACCGGAGTTCCGCGAATACGAACGGCTCTCCACCACGGTGGTGAATTGCCGTCTCGGCCCGGTGATGCAGGGCTACATCACGCGGCTCAGAGAGCGGCTGCGCGGCCTTGGCATTGGCGTCGCGCCGCATCTGACACAATCCAACGGCGGTGTCATCGGCTTCGAGACGGCGGCGCGCATGCCGGTGCGCCTGGTGCTCTCCGGCCCCTCGACCGGGGTGAAGGGGGCACAGGCCATCGGTGCGCTGGCCGGCTATCCGGACCTGCTGACCTTCGACATGGGTGGCACCTCCACCGATGTCGCGCTGCTGCAGGGCGGCGAGCCGCGTCTCGCGCCCGAAGCGGTGGTGCATGGCTACCCGATCAAGGCGCCGATGCTCGATATTCACACGGTGGGTGCGGGCGGCGGCTCCATCGCCTTTGTGGATGCGGGCGGGCTGCTGAAGGTCGGCCCGCGCAGCGCCGGCGCCGATCCCGGCCCGGTCTGCTACGGCCGCGGCAATGAGGATGAACCCACCGTGACGGACGCCAATGTCGCGCTCGGCTTCCTGCACCCGACGCATCTCCTGGGCGGGCGGCTGCCGATCCGGCGCGACCTGGCGCTGGCGGCGATCGGGCGGCTGGCGGAGCGGCTCGGCATGGCGCCGATGGCGACGGCGGAGGGCATCCTCGCCGTCGTTACCGCCAACATGGCGCGGGCGCTGCGCGTCATCAGCGTGCAGCGCGGCCACGACCCGCGCGACTACACGCTGATGGCCTTCGGCGGCGCGGGGCCGCTGCACGCCGCGCGACTGGCGGAGGAAATGGAGATCCGCCGGGTCCTGGTGCCGGAGAGCCCCGGCATCCTCTGCGCCATGGGGCTGCTGCTGACCGATCTTCGCGCCGATTTCGCCGCCACGCGGCTGACGCGGCTCGGGGAAGGAGCCGGGGCAGTGCTGGCGGAAGCCTTCGCCGGGCTGCAAGGGGAAGCGGCCCGCTGGTTCGATGAGGAGGGAATCCCGCCCGCGTCCCGCCGCCTCTCCCGCAGCGTGGACATGCGCTATGCCGGGCAGAATTACGAACTGACGGTGCCCGTGCCGGAGGGGCTGGACGGCCTGGCCCTACTTGCCGCATTGGAAGAAGGCTTCGCCGCCGAGCACCAGCGCCTGTACGGCTTCCTCGCCGAGGAGGAGCCGGCTCAACTCGTCACCTTCCGGCTGGAGGCGACCGGCCTGGTGCCCAAGGCCCGCATTCCCGCCCGGACGCCGGAAGGCCCGGACGCCGCGGCGGCACGGGAGGGCGAGCGCGAGCTGTGGCTTTCCGGCGCGCCCCGCCCCGTGCCGGTCTATGCCCGGGAGCGTCTGCGCCCGGGCAACCGCCTGGACGGCCCCGCTATCGTCGAGCAGATGGACAGCACCACCGTGGTCCCGCCGGGCTGGACGGCGCGGGTGGATGCCTATGCCAACCTCGTGCTGGAGCAGCGCGCATGACCCGGACGGACCCGGTGACGGTGGAGGTGATCGGCTCGGCGCTCGCTTCCATCGTGGAGGAGATGGGCGAGGCGCTGGTGCGCGCCAGCTTCTCGACCAACATCAAGGAACGGCGGGACTGTTCCACCGCGCTCTTCGACCGGGAGGGGCGCACCCTCTGCCAGGCCGAGCACATCCCGATCCACCTCGGCAGCTTCCTCGATCTCATCCCGGAGATCCTGGCGCGGCACCCGGAGGCGGGCATGCGGCCGGGCGACGTGTTCATCGGCAATGACGCCTATGCCGGCGGCGGCACGCACCTGCCCGACATCGTGTTGGCCGAGCCTGTCTTTGTTGATGGCGCCATCGCCGCCTGGGCCGTGAACCTGGCGCACCATGCCGACTTCGCCGACCGCGGCAACGCCCACATCTTCCAGGAGGGGCTGCGCATCCCGCCCGTGCGGCTGTACCGGGCCGGCGAGTTGCAGCAGGACGTGCTGGATCTCATCCTGCTGAACTGCCAGGTGCCGCGTGAGCGCCTGTCCGACCTCCGGGCGCAGATGGCGGCCAATCGGCTCGGCGTGGCGCGGTTCCAGGCGCTGTGTGCGCGATACGGCGCCGCCACCGTGCTGGCGGCGGGCGCGGCGCTAATGGATTATGCCGAGCGGCGCATGCGGGCGGGGATCGCCGCCATCCCGGATGGGACCTACGGCTTCACGGACCGCCACGACAGCCCGGAGATCGCGGGCGAGCTTCAGCTTTCGGTGGAGGTGACCGTCGCGGGCGACGCCATGCGCCTGGCCTTCGACGGCCCGCCGCAGCTCCGTGCCGGCATCAACATGACCCGGACGGCGCTGCTGGCCACCGTTTACTACGCGGTGAAGGCGGTGGTTGATCCGGGCATTCCGCCCAATGCCGGGCTGGCACGGCCGCTTTCGGTCACCGCGCCGGAGGGCAGCGTGCTGAGCTGCCGGGCGCCGGCGGCGGTGAATGCGCGGCTGTCCACCTGCCAGCGGGTGGTGGACCTCATCATGGGCGCGCTGGCCCAGGCGGTGCCGGCGCGGCTGACCGGCGCGCACAACGGTGCCTGCTCGGTGGCGCAGTTCTCGGGGTTCCAGCCCGGCTCGAGCCAGCCCTGGGCCTATCTCGAGACCATCGGCGGCGGCTTCGGCGCGCGGGCGACCAAGGATGGGCTGGACGGGGTGCATGTGCATGCCACCAACACCTCCAACCTCCCGGTGGAGGCGCTGGAGACGGAATATCCGCTGACCCTCCTCGCCTATGAGTTGGTGGACGGCTCTGGCGGCGCGGGCACCTGGCGCGGCGGCATGGGGCTGCGCCGGGTCTATCGCGCCGAAGCGGAATGCCGCGTGCGGCTGGACACGGCGCGGCTGCGCTCGGCGCCCTGGGGGCTTGCGGGCGGGCTGCCGGGCGGCAAGGCAAGGCTGGAATACGGCCCCGGTGTCGAGCCCTTCGGGCTGGGTGGGCGCGGCGGGCTTCAGCCGGGACAGTGGGTGGCGGTGGTCACCGCCGGTGGTGGCGGCTTCGGTCCCCCGGCAGGGCGCGCGACCGCACTGGTGGCGCGCGACCTGGTGGAGGGGCGGCTTGGTGCGGCGGAGGCGGAGACGGAGCGGGGTTAACTGGCAAGCAGCGCTCGAGCAACGCTTGGCACAGTTGCAGAACTAAGGGTTTGGCCAGGGTAGAATGCCTGCCCCGGGCCGGCTTCTCACCATGCCAGCCACGGGGGGTTCTGGTCAGCGGCGCAGAAGGAGAGATCCGCGTGCACTCGAGTGCACGGCAGATCGGGGCCGCCGGCGGCCGCCCGGGAGTAGAGCCAGGCAGCCGGCGTGGTGTTCATGGGTTACCGGGAGGTTCAGCCCTACTGGGTTGCGCCAATGGGGAGCCTGCTGGTGTAGCGCGACAATCCGAACCTGCTCGAACGACGGGTCCTGATTGTCGCTCGACATGCCGGACTTGACCGGGGACCACAGACTGTCCACCGCGGCGGCGGCGCCATGCTCCCATCCGACGTGTGGCGCCCGCTGTCCCCCGGGCGGGCGCAGGCTGCCCGCAGCGATCAGCCGCTCCGAGGAGCCGTGTGGCGCCAGGGCCTGGTCAGTCCAGGGCCCCGCGTTCGGCGGCTGTCTCAGCGGCGTGCCGCAGATCAGCCACGGCAGCCGAGGTGCCGGCCTCCTCCGCAGTAGCGGTCGCGGACTGCGCCGTGGACCGGTCAGTGGGCTGCCCGGCAGCAAACTCGACCACCGCGACC
>JAEWCI010000352.1 GCA_023390705.1 Pseudomonadota bacterium | reverse complement strand
GGCCTCCGATGCTGCGCGCCGCCGGCAGGGCGCTGACGGCACCGGCCAGCGCCACGGTGCTGCATGGCGTCGCGCTCTGGGCCTGGCACCTGCCTGCGCTGTTCCAGGCGGCGCTGGAGGACCTGCTGCTGCACCGGCTGCAGCACGCCAGCTTCCTGGGCAGCGGGTTGCTGTTCTGGTGGTCGTTGCTGGAACGACGGCCACGGGCGCCGGGCGCGGCGGTGGGGCACCTCTTCGTCACCTCCATCCATGCCAGCCTGCTGGGGGCCCTGTTCGTCTTTGCGCCGCGCCTCTGGTTCCCGGGCCAGGGCGTCGGTGCGGCCAGCTTCGGCCTGACCGCGCTGGAGGACCAGCAACTGGGCGGGCTGGTGATGTGGCTCGTCGCCTGTTCGGTCTATGTCGTCGCCGCACTCTGGCTGCTGGGAGACTGGATCAGGCGGAGCCGGGAGGGAGCGCGCCATGCCCTGGCTTCCTCTTGAACGCCCGGCGTTCCTCGGCCTTGTTCTGCTGATGCTGGCCGGCGCGGCGGGGGTCGGAGCCTGGTACTGGCGGGACAGCAGCCAGGCTGAGGCACGTGCCATGACGCTGACCGGCGGCGATCCGGCACGTGGGCGGGCCCTGCTGCGCCCCCATGGCTGCACCGGCTGCCACAGCATTCCCGGGGTGCGTGGCGCCAATGGCCGTGCCGGGCCGGCACTGCAGGGCTTCGCCGGGCGGCTCTACATCGGCGGGGTGGCGGAGAACAGCGCGGCGAACCTGATTCGCTGGCTGGAGGACCCGCCGAGCCTGGCACCGCACACGGCCATGCCGCGCACCGGCCTTTCGCCGCAGGAGGCACGCGATGTGGCTGCCCTGCTCTACACCCTGCGATAGCCTGAAGCATACCGCCGAGCCATCAGTCCACCGCGGCGCCGCACCCGATCCGTGCGGCGAGCAATGGCGAGGCCGTGGCCGGGATTGTGGCGGTAAAGGCCGGTCAGCGCCGTGGTGCGCCAGTCCGCCCCCGCCACGGAATGCATTACGCCCCCAGACAGGCGGTCGCTTCCGGTCCGGTTCGCCCGCAAGGCATCTCCTCCCGCCCGGCGGGCCGCTCCCGGTAGCCCACTCGCGACGCCTGAAGGGAGGATCGGCGGCCCGATGCCGCTGCAAGGCGCCGGTGCCCAGGCTTGCGTTGCGGAGAGGGCGCGTGGTGGCCAGCTTCTGCTGCACCCGCGCCTGGCGGCAGGGCTTCCCGCAGCCCTCAGCCCCGCTGCCGGGCGGAGGCAGGGCCGGCATGGCCCTGGCAACTCGCCGGCGCCACGCAGGTTGACAGCCTGCCGGGCGATGACGCACTGCGCCGCAGCCGACGACCCTGTGTGCCGCTGACGTATCGGCGCCGGCCCATCCTCTCGCCAGGGGCAAGACCATGATCCGCAGACGTGCTTTTCTCGGGGCTTCCGCCCTGTGCCTCCCCACCCTCGCAGCACATGGCCAGGCCGCCGATTTCCCCAGCCGTCCGATCCGCCTGGTCGTTCCCTACGCCCCGGGTGGGGCGGTGGACCTCACCGCCCGCTTCCTGGGGGAGCGGCTGCAGCCGATACTCGGGCAGACCATCGTGGTTGAGAACCGGGGCGGTGCAGGCGGCAACCTGGGCGCCGATGCCGTCGCCAAGGCGGAGAAGGATGGCCATACCGTGCTGCTCGGTTCGGCTTCCATCCTTTGCGCCAACAAATTCCTCTATCGCCGCTCCATGCCGCTGGACCCAATCCGCGACCTGGCGCCGGTCACGCGGGTGACGACCGGGACCGTGCTGCTTATCGTCAACGCCGATCGCCCCTGGAAGACCTTCGAGGAGCTGATCGCGGCGGCGAAGCGCGAACCGGGCAAGGTGACGATGGGCTCCTCCGGCACCGGCACGGTCAGCCATCTGGCCCTCGAATCCCTGAAGCGCGCGGCGGGCGTGGACATCACCCATGTGCCCTATCGCGGCGGCGGGCCCGCCTTCCAGGATCTCTACGCCGGCAATATCGACATGATGTTCGATGTCATTCCCGCCGCCATGCCAAATGTGCGGGAAGGCAAGTTCCGCCCGCTCGCCGTCGGCAGCGCAGAGCGCGTGACCTATGTGCCGGAGCTGCGCAACGTTCCCGGCATGAAGGAGCTGCTGCCGAATTCCGGCATCGACATCCAGAGCTGGTACGCCATCAATGCCCCGGCCGGCACGCCCGCGGATCGCATCGCCATCCTGCACCGCGGCATCACCCAGGTGGTCCGCTCGGACGTGTTCCGCCAGCGCATGGAGCCGATCGGCTTCACCCCGGTCGCCGATGAAAGCCCGGAAGCCTACGGCAACTACATGCGGGAGCAGGAGAAGGTCTGGCAGCGCCTGGTGGAGATTTCCGGCGCCACGCTGGACTGACCCCAGCGCCCTTCAGCCGCTGCGGAAGGCGATCGCGTTGCGCAGGGCGTGGACGATCTGCTCCATGCGCCGCTCGAACCCGGCCGCGGCGCCGGGCCGCCCTGCCGACTCCGCGCCGACGATGCCGCGCAGGACGGAGCCCTCCAACTGCCGGGCCATGTCCTCCATGGCTGCCAGCGCAGCCTCCGTCCCACCACCCCCGAGCGCGGCGCGCAGCACGGCGATCTCGCCGAAGGCCGCGGCGAGCGCGGTTTCGAGCGCGATGATTTCGCCCTGTATCTCGTCAGCCTTGTCGCCGGGCATCGGTTGCACTTCGATCGGGAGGGGGCCTGCCGGCCCTGGCGGCAGGTACCGGCTTCAACCGCGGCACCACGCCGCCGGTTTCCCCTGCCTGCTGCCGGGTTGACTGCCAACGCAACCATGCGCGGCCCGGGCGCGTTGGCTGGCTCCATCCGCAGGGCCGATCCATGACCGACAAGCGAAGCACCACCGGCAATGCCCAGGGCAGTGGGGCGCCCCCC
>JAEWCI010000307.1 GCA_023390705.1 Pseudomonadota bacterium | reverse complement strand
CCCTGGCGCGGCGCGGCGGGTGTCTCGGCGGCGCTCTCCTCGGCCTCTTCCTCGAAACCCTCCTCCTCGGCCGCCGCTTCCTCCGGCTCCGGCGCGTAGTCCATGCGGAGCGCGGCGGGCGGCGCTTCCGGCAGGCGGGCCGGTTCGGCGGCGCGCAGCCGCTCGATGCGCAGCGCCGGCGGCATCAGCGTATCGTCCGGCTCGAACAGCACGGTCATGCCGTAGCGCGCCTCGATCTGCGACAGCTTGTCCCGCTTGCGGTTCAGAATGTACATCGCCACCGGGCCGGCGACATGCACCAGGATCTCGGAAGCGCGGTGCCGGGCGCCTTCCTCCTCGATCGCCCGCAGCACGTGCAGCGCGCTGTTCTCCGTGCTGCGGACCTGGCCGCGGCCCTGGCAATGCGGGCAGGTGACGAAGGTGGTCTCGGCCAGGCTGGGGCGCAGCCGCTGCCGGCTCATCTCCAGCAGGCCGAAATGGCTGATGCGGCCAAGCTGGATACGGGCGCGGTCCTGCTTCAGCGCCTCCTTCAGCCGGCGCTCGACCATGGCGTCGTGCTTGGCCGACTCCATGTCGATGAAGTCGATGACGATGAGGCCCGCCAGGTCGCGCAGCCTGAGCTGGCGGGCGATCTCGTCCGCCGCCTCCAGGTTGGTGCGCAGCGCCGTGTCCTCGATGTGCCGCTCGCGCGTGGCGCGGCCGGAGTTCACGTCGATGGCGACCAGCGCCTCGGTCTGGTTGATGACCAGGTAGCCGCCTGAGCGAAGCTGCACGGTCGGCGAATGCATGGCATCGAGCTGCGCCTCCACCTGGTGGCGGGCGAAGAGCGGCAGGCCGGAATCGCGGTAGAAATGGATCTTGCGGGCATGCTGCGGCATCAGCATGCGCATGAATTCGCGCGCTTCCTGATAGGCGCGCTCGCCATCCACCACGATCTCCTCCACGTCGCGGGAGAAGGTATCGCGGATGCTGCGCTTGATGAGGTCGGCTTCCTCGTAGATCAGCGCCGGGGCGGTGGACTGCAGCGTGCGTTCGCGGATGTTGTCCCACAGCCTGAGCAGGTATTCGCAGTCGCGCCGGATTTCCGGCTTCGGCCGCTGGGCGCCGGCGGTGCGGATGATCAGGCTCATGCCCTGGGGCAGTTCCAGCTCGTCGATCACCTCGCGCAGCCGCTTGCGGTCCGCGGCCGAGGTGATCTTGCGGGAGACGCCGCCGCCGCGCGGGCTGTTCGGCATCAGCACGGAAAAGCGGCCGGCGAGCGAGATGTAAGTGGTCAGCGCAGCGCCCTTCGTGCCGCGCTCCTCCTTCACCACCTGCACCAGCATGATCTGCCGGCGCTTGATGACTTCCTGGATCTTGTAGTGGCGCAGGAAGCGTGGCGGGATGCGGCGCTCGCGGGCGTTCTCGTCCGGGCCGTCATGGTCGCCCTCGCCGCCCAGGGTCTCCGGCGGCGGTTCCTCCTCCACCCGGGCCTCGCCGGCCTCGCTCTCCGCCTCGGCGGCGGTGGGGAAGGATTCGTCATGGCCGTTGGGCAGGGGCGTGCCGACTGCCGGCTGGTCGCCGGTGCCGGCGGCGGGCGGTTCCGCAGGCCGGGCCTCAGCCTCAGCTTCGGCCGGGGCAGGTTCCAGCGGCTCGGGGCCGGGTTCCTCCGGCAGCGGTTCGGCGGACCGGGTCTCCGGCTCCATGCGGAGTGGCGCGGCTTCGGCCGGCGCCTCATCGGCCCCGGTGGCGGAGGGCAGGGAGTCCGGTGCCTCCCCGGGCGGGACCGGGTCGGCCGCTTCGGAGGTCTCGGCCAGCACCGGCTCGGCCTCGGGCTCGGCCTCCTCTGCCGGGATGGCATCGGGCGGCAGTTCGGCGGCGCGGTCCATGGGGGATTCAGGCGGCAGGTCCTCTTCCGCCTCTTCCTCCTCGCGCGCTTCGGCTGCCTGCATTTCCAGCAGGCGCTGCCGGTCGGCGACGGGAATCTGGTAGTAGTCCGGGTGGATTTCGCTGAAGGCGAGGAAGCCGTGGCGGTTGCCGCCATATTCGACGAAGGCGGCCTGCAGGCTGGGCTCCACCCGCACCACCTTGGCAAGGTAGATATTGCCCTTCAGGGGCTTGCGGGTGGCGGCTTCGAGGTCGAATTCCTCCAGCCTTGTGCCGTCCAGCACCACCACGCGGGTTTCCTCCGCGTGGGATGCGTCGATCAGCATGCGCTTGGTCATGGAAGGGGGTGCTCCGTGCCGCGGTACGTCCTGGCGCGCCGGCGGCGGATCGGGGTGGGATTGCCCGGAAGGGAACGGCGCGGCGCGGGCCCTGGCGTCAGGCCGCCCTGGGCTGTCGCGGCATTGCGCGACGCCGACAGGCGGGCTGAGGCTCTTTGGGGCCTTGGCATCCGCGGCGGTCCGTCCTCTCTCTCGGCGGGGTGGCGCCGGTCCGGGGTTCCCGCGCGCCTGACCGTCAGGCGGTGGTAGCCCGGGGGACCACCCCGAGGGTTCATGCCCCCCAGCATGCGGGGTCGCCCGCGCCCTGATGGGCGGGCGAGGCGGAGGCGCGGTCGCGCATGCACCGGGGGCGATAGCCGCCCTTGGGGTCCGTGGCGCGTCCGGTCCCGCTCGGACGAAGGCCGGCACGACCGGGCGGCACCTGGCGAAACGCGACCCCGCGCCATGCTCTGCCATGGCACCGGACCCAAGCCAGGCGCACCTCGGGCCGCTCCGGCGGCCCTCAGGCCGGGGCGGAGCGGTTGCGCCAAATCCTCCGTCGGCTGCGGGCGCCGCCGGGGCAGGTTACCATAGGCCCCGGGGGGTGGATTCCACAAGGCCGGCGCCATTGAGATATGCCTTCAAGCAATCCTGGCAGATGACTGTCCTGTCATGGTAGAAGCCGGCGGCGATGTCGGGGGGCGTCGTCTGACCATGATCAGGGGACAGTTTTCGAGGGGAATTTCCCGCCGTGCCTGCCTCGGGCTGGCCGCGGCGCTGCTGTTGCCGGCGCCGGCGCTCGGCAAGGCCCGGGCGCGGCGGCGTGCCCCCGCGCGCAACCTGCCGCTGGTTGTGCTGGACCCTGGCCATGGGGGAAAGGACCCGGGCGCCATCGGCGTCAACCGCATCCAGGAAAAGCGCATTACCCTGGCGGCGGCGCTCGAACTGAAGCGCCAGTTGGAGGCCGCCGGCCGCTGCCGGGTGGCACTGACCCGGACGCGGGACGTCTTCGTGCCGCTGGGCAGCCGGGTGGAATTCGCGCGGCGGCGGGAAGCGACGCTGTTCCTTTCCCTGCACGCGGATTCCGCGCCCAGCGTCGCGGCGCGCGGGGCGAGCGTCTACACGCTTTCCGAAACCGCCTCGGACAGGCTGGCGGCGGCTCTGGCGCAGCGGGAGAACCAGGCGGACCGCGCGGGCGGACTCCGCCTGCCCAGCGTGTCCCCTGAAGTGCAACGCATCCTCATCAGCCTGATCCGCCAGGAGACGAGGCTGGGATCGGAGCGGCTGGCGCAGTTGGCGGTGCGTTCGCTGGACGATGCGGTGGCGATGCTGCCGAACAGCCACCGCCGCGCCGGCTTCGTGGTGCTGAAGGCGCCGGATGTGCCGGCGGTGCTGGTGGAACTCGGCTTCCTCTCGCATCCGCAGGACGCCGCTGCGCTCGCCCGGCCGCAGCACCGCGCCAGGCTGGCCGGGGCCCTGGTGCAGGCGGTGCATGGCTTCCTTGCCGCAGGACCGCTGGCCGAAATGGGGCACGGGGCGGCCTTGGCCTGACCGCAGCCGCGCCGCCGCTGGTGATGGGACTCCCGGCTGGTACGGCATCGCCCCATCTGATGAACCCGTGTATTGGGACCTTCCATGAGTGCCCCCGAACTCCGTGCCGACGCGCCCCTGGTCGGCCGATCCCCCCGCCCTGAAGGCGGCCATGCGCATCAACGGGAAGAAAGCGGGGGGGCACCGCCGCCGCGTGACCCGAGGCGGCGCCGAGAGCGGCCACGGCGCCGGCCGCTTTTCGCGGTGTTCCGCTGGCTGATGGTGATCGTGGCGGTGCTCGGCCTGGGTGGCGCGGTGGCGGGCTATGGCATCTACCGGACGGTGGCCGGGGACCTGCCGGATTATCGCTGGCTGGCCGACTACCAGCCGCCGCAGATGTCGCGCATCTATGCCGCGGATTCCCGCCTGCTGGCGGAACTGGCCACCGAACGCCGGGTCTTCGTGCCGATCGAGGCGGTGCCGCGCCTGCTGCAGCAGGCCTTCGTCAGTGCCGAGGACCAGCGCTTCTGGGAACACCATGGCGTTGATCCCATCGGCATCCTGCGCGCCGTCGTCACCAATCTGGAGCAGTACGGCACCGGGCGCCGCATGGGCGGTGCTTCCACCATCACCCAGCAGGTCGCCAAGAACATGCTGGTGGGCGCCGACCGCACCCTGAACCGCAAGCTGCGCGAGGCGATCCTGGCACTGCGCATCGAGGAGGCGCTGCCCAAGGAGCGCATCCTGGAGCTGTACCTGAACGAGATCTTCCTCGGCGCCCAGGCCTATGGCGTGGCGGCGGCGGCACAGGCCTATTTCAACAAGGGGCTGGACGAGCTGACCCTGGGCGAGATGGCCTTCCTCGGTGCCCTGCCCAAGGCGCCGAACAACTACAACCCGGTGCGCTTCCCCGAAGCCGCCCGGGCCCGGCGTGACTGGGTGCTGGACCGCATGGCGGAGGACGGCGCCATCACCCCCGCCGAGGCCCAGGCCGCCAAGGCCGAGCCGATCACCCCGCGGCCGACCCGGCGGCCTGAGGTGGTACCGGTGGGTCAGTACTTCACCGAGGATGTCCGGCGCGAACTCGTCAGCCGCTTCGGGCCGGAGCAGACCACCACGGGCGGGCTGGTGGTGCGCACCAGCCTGGACCCGGCCTTGCAGGCCGCCACCGAACAGGCGCTGCGCAACGGGCTGGTCGCCTATGACCGGCGCCGCGGCGGCTGGCGCGGCCCGGTGGCGCGGATCGCCGCCACCGCCACCGAATGGATGCCGCAGCTGGAAGCCACCCCGCGTCCCGGCGGCGCCCTGCCGGAATGGCACCTGGCGGTGGCGCTGGAAGTGCGCGAGCGCGAGGCCCGGCTGGGCTGGGTGGAACGGCCGGACCCGCGCGCCGCGGCGCAGCCGCGCCATGCCATGCTGCATCTGGAGGACGTCACCTGGGCGCGCCGTGCCCTGGATAGTGGCAGGCTCGGCAACACGCCACGGCGGATGGCCGATGTGCTGACCGCCGGCGATGTGGTGCTGGTGGAGGTGCAGCCGGCAGCGGCCGCCCAGGGCCGCGGCCCGGCACGGCCAGGGCGGCTGGCGCTGCGCCAGATACCCCAGGTGGAAGGCGCGGTGGTGGCCCTGGACCCGGCCACCGGCCGCGTGCTGGCGATGTCCGGCGGCTGGTCCTTCGACAAGAGCCAGTACAACCGCGCCAGCCAGGCGATGCGCCAGCCCGGCTCCGCCTTCAAGCCCTTCGTCTATCTGCCGGCGCTGGAAGCGGGCATCCCGCCCAACCAGCGCTTCCTGGACGGGCCTATCGAGGTGGCGACGCCGCAGGGCGTCTGGCGGCCGACCAATTACGGCGGTGATTCGGGCCGCGGCTACGTCACCATCCGCACCGCGCTCGAGAAGTCGCTCAACCTGGTTACCGTGCGGGTGGCGCAGGAGATCGGCATGGACAAGGTGGCCGATGCGGCGGCGCGCTTCGGCGTCATTCCCAACATGCCGCGCTACCTTGCGATGTCGCTCGGCTCCGGCGAGACAACGGTGCTGCGCATGGCCGCCGGCTATGCCGGCTTCGTCAATGGTGGGCGGCAGGTGGTGCCGACCCTGATAGACAGCGTGCAGGACCAGCGCGGCCGGGTGATCTGGCGCAGCGACGTGCGACGCTGCCAGGGCTGCGGCACCAGCGCCGCCGATGGCCCGCCGCCCGCGCTCTCCGAGGAGCGGCGGCAGATCACCGACCCGATCGCCGCCTATCAGATGGTGAACCTGCTGACCGGGGTGGTGCAGCGCGGCACCGGCACCCGCGCGGCGCAGGGGTTGAACCGGCCGATCGCCGGCAAGACCGGCACCACCAATGACTATCATGACAATTGGTTCGTCGGCTTCACCCCGGACATCGTCATCGCGGTATGGCTGGGCTTCGACGATCCACGCACGCTCGGCAATGGCGAGACCGGCGGCACCAATGCAGCGCCTATCTTCCACGATGTGCTGGAAGCGGCGCTGCGCGGCAGCCCGCCGGTGCCCTTCCGCGCCCCGCCCGGCGTGGCGC
>JAEWCI010000288.1 GCA_023390705.1 Pseudomonadota bacterium | reverse complement strand
CTCCCAACCCTCCCGAAACCGGCAAGGGCTGAGAAACCCAAGGCTTCGGTTGCCGCTGCCAAGCGCCTGGGCTAAGGGGGCCGTCCCGTGCCCGGGGCCCCGCGCGCCCGGCCGGCCGCCGCATTTCAATTCCGCCGCGCCGAGGCCGCCCATATGCCCATCATGCCCGACCACTGGATCCGTCGCATGGCGGCCGACCACGGCATGATCGAACCCTTCGTCGAGAGCCAGCGGCGGGAAGGCGTGATCAGCTTCGGCCTCTCCTCCTACGGCTACGACGCCAGGGTGGCGGATGAGTTCAAGGTCTTCACCAATGTGGACAACGCGCTGGTGGATCCCAAGAATTTCTCGGAATCCGGCTTCGTCACCCGCCAGGGCGAAACCTGCATCATCCCCCCCAATTCCTTCGCCCTGGCCCATACCGTGGAATATTTTCGCATTCCGCGCGACGTGCTGGGGATCTGCCTCGGCAAGTCCACCTATGCGCGCTGCGGCCTCATCGTGAACGTCACCCCGCTGGAGCCGGAATGGGAAGGCCAGGTGACGATCGAGATCAGCAACACCACCCCCCTGCCCGCGCGCATCTACGCGAATGAGGGCATCTGCCAATTCCTCTTCCTGAAGGGAGAGGGGATGCCGGAGGTCAGCTATGCCGACCGCGCCGGCAAATACATGCGCCAGCGTGGCGTGGCGCTGCCGAAGCTCTAGGGGGAAGGCTCAGATGGACCGCATTCGCATCCGCGGCGGCCAGCCGCTGGAAGGCCGCATCCCGATCAGCGGCGCCAAGAACGCCGCCCTGCCGCTGATGGCGGCGGCGCTGCTCTCGGACGGGCCGCTGACCCTGACCAACGCGCCGGACCTGGCCGATATCGCCACCATGTGCGGCCTGCTGCGCCAGCACGGGCTGGAGGTGGAGCACGACAAGGCGGCACGGCGCATCATCATGGGTGGCCGCGCGACCAACCTCGAAGCGCCCTACGACCTGGTGCGCCGGATGCGCGCCTCGGTGCTGGTGCTGGGGCCGCTGGTGGCCCGCCACGGCCAGGCCCGTGTCTCGCTGCCCGGGGGCTGCGCCATCGGCACAAGGCCGGTGGACCTGCACCTCAAGGCGCTGGAACAGCTCGGCGCCGAGATCGTGCTGGAAGCCGGCTATATCGAGGCCCGGGCACCGAAGGGCCTGAAGGGCAGCCGCATCATCTTCCCCCAGGTCTCGGTCGGCGCCACCGAGAACATGCTGATGGCCGCCTGCCTGGCCGAAGGCGAGACCGAGCTGGTGAACGCGGCGCGGGAGCCCGAGATCGGCGACCTCGCCGCCTGCCTGATGCGCATGGGCGCGCGGATCGAAGGCATCGGCACCGACCGGCTGCGGGTGGAAGGGGTGCGGCGCCTTTCGGCCGCCACCCATCCCATCATCCCGGACCGCATCGAGGCCGGCACCTATGCCTGCGCCGCCGCCATCACCGGCGGCAGCCTGCACCTGGAAGGCGCGCGGCTGGACCATCTCGGTGCCACCGCGCGCATCCTGCGCGATGCCGGGGTGGATGTGGCGGAAACCTTCACCGGGCTCACCGTCTCCCGCCGCAACGGGCTGCACGGCACGGATGTGATGACGGAGCCCTTCCCCGGCTTCGCCACGGACATGCAGGCGCAGTTCATGGCGCTGATGGCGGTGGCCGATGGTGCCTCGATGATAACCGAGACGATCTTCGAGAACCGCTTCATGCATGTGCCGGAACTGATGCGCATGGGCGCGCGCATCAACTACCACGGTCATTCCGCCATCGTCCGCGGCGTGCCCCGGCTTTCCGGCGCGCCGGTAATGGCGACCGACCTGCGTGCCTCGGTTTCCCTGGTGCTGGCCGGGCTGGCGGCCGAAGGCGAAACCATCGTCAACCGCGTCTATCACCTCGACCGCGGCTATGAGCGGGTGGAGGAGAAGCTGGCCGCGGTGGGCGCCGATATCGAACGGCTGCCGGGCTGACACGGAGATGTCTCTTGTCCCGGTGGCGGCCTGCCAATAAATCAATCCATGGACCTGCCGATTCCCTCCCTCTCCCCCCAGGCCGAGGCCGAGCACGGCCCGGTGATCCTGGCCCTGCCCAAGGGGCGTATCCTGAAGGAGCTGGGCCCCGTCCTGGCCCGCGCCGGCATCGCCCCCGCCCCCGACTGCATGGATGAGGACAGCCGCCGGCTGCGCTTCGAAACCGCCGATCCCGGGCTGGACGTGGTGCGGGTGCGCAGCTTCGACGTCGCCACCTTCGTCGCCCATGGCGGGGCGCAGATCGGCGTCTGCGGTGCCGATGTGCTGATGGAATTCGACTATTCGGAAATCTACGCGCCGCTCGACCTCGGCATCGGCCGGTGCCGGGTCAGCGTGGCCGCGCCGGTCGGGGCGGAGGAGGAGGATTCCAGCCGCTGGTCGCGCATCACGGTGGCCAGCAAATATCCCGGCATCACCCGGCGCCACTTCGCCGCCCGCGGCATCCAGGCCGAGGTGGTGGAGCTGAATGGCGCGATGGAGCTGGCACCCTCGCTCGGCCTCTCGCGCGTCATCGTGGACCTCGTGGATACCGGCCGCACCCTGAAGGCAAACGGGCTGGCGGAGACGGAGGTGATCGCCCATGTCACCTCCCGCCTCATCGTCAACCGCACCGCGCTGAAGACCCGGCCCGAGGAGATCGGCGGCTGGATCGCGCGGTTCCGCGCCGCGCTGGCCGGCTGATGCAGCGCCTCGACACCGCCGATCCCGGCTTCGAGCCCGCCTTCCACGCCCTGCTGGATGCGGCGCGGGAGACCACGGCGACGGTGGATGCCGCTGTTGCCGCCATCCTGGCCGAGGTGCGGGCCGAGGGCGATGCCGCGCTGCTGCGCCTGACCGCGCGCTTCGACGGCCACCAGCCGCAGGGCGCCGCCGCGTTGCGCGTCACCGAATCCG
>JAEWCI010000283.1 GCA_023390705.1 Pseudomonadota bacterium | reverse complement strand
GTTCGGCATTGGCGAAGGCCGGGCTGTCGAAGGCGGCGGAGCGGGCATCGGTCATCAGCGCCACCCGCTCCCCGCGCGCGTGCAGCTCGGCCGCCAGCGCCTCGGCGGGGAAGAGATGGCCGCCGGTGCCGCCGGCGGCGATGACGATCGGGCGCACCGCCGGTCCTCTCATGTCAGCCCCTCCAGCCGGGAGAGGCGGCGGCGCGTCAGCGCCAGCAGCATGCCCATGCCCAGCGCGATCGCCACCACCGAGGAGCCGCCATAGGAGACGAAGGGCAGGGTCATGCCCTTGGTGGGGATCAGGTGCAGGGTGGAGGCCATGTTGATGAAGGCCTGCAGCCCGAACTGGGTCAGCAGCCCGGTGGCCGCCAGCATGGCGAAGCTGTCGGTCTCGGCCAGCAGCCGCAGCAGGCCGCGCACCACCACGAAGGCGAAGAGGCCGAGGATGATCATGCAGACGATCAGGCCGAATTCCTCGCCGGCCACGGCGAAGACGAAGTCCGCATGGGCGTCCGGCAGGATGTTCTTCAGGTGGCCCTCGCCCGGTCCGCGGCCGAACAGCCCGCCATTGCCGAAGGCCCATTCCGCGGTGCGGGTCTGGTGGTTGTCGGCGACGCCCGGCGTCACCGCATCCGGGTGCAGGAAGCGGTCCACGCGGCTGCGCACATGCGGCAGGGTGAAATAGGCGCCGATCCCGCCTGCCACCGCCAGCCCGGCCAGGGTGCCGATGATCAGCAGGTTCAGCCCGGCAACGAAGAACTGCGCCAGGAAGACCGCGGCGATCACCAGCAGCATGCCGATATCGGGCTGCGACTTCAGCAGCAGGGCGATGATGGCGAAAAGGCCGAGCGCGACGGCCGGGAAGAAGCCGCGCTGCACCGCGCGGCCCAGCGCGGTGCCGCGGTTCGGCGCGGCGGCCTGGAGCTGCGCCAGGCGCTGGCCTTCCGCCAGCAGCCAGGCGACCACCACGGCGAAGCAGGGCTTGAGGAATTCCGAGGGCTGCAGGGATAGGCCGGGAAGCGAGATCCAGCGCCGCGCGCCCTTGATCTCCGTCCCCATCAACAGCGTCGCCGCGGTCAGCGCCAGGGCGCCCAGCCCGCCGAGGAGCGCGAGCCGCAGCACGCCCTTCGGCGGCAGCAGGCTGACCGCCACCATCACCGCCGCCGCCAGGGCCAGGTAGAAGACCTGCTTGATGATGAACATGTTGCGCGAGGAGGCGCCGATCCGCTCCGCCACCGCCGGCGAGGCGGCCAGCATCATCAGGTAGCCGAAACCCACCAGGGCCAGCAGTGCGGCCAGCGTCCAGCGGTCTATGGTCCACCACCAGCGGCCGAGGACGGAAGTGTCGGCACGGGAGACGGACATCAGGCGGCCCTCCCCAGATCCAGCCCCTGCACCAGAGCGCGGAAGCGCTCGCCACGGGCCTCGAAGCCGCTGAACTGGTCCCAGCTTGCGCAGGCCGGAGAGAGCAGCACCACCGGCGCGGCACCGGCACGGGCGGCGGCGGCGGCGGCCGGCACCGCATTCTCCAGCGTGCCCACCACCTCATGCGGCACGCCATGCGCGGCGAGTGTCGCGGCGAATTCGCCGGCGCATTCGCCGACCAGCAGGGCGCGGGCGATGCGCGGGAAGAAGGGCGCCAGCGGGGCGATGCCGCCTTCCTTGGCGACGCCGCCGGCAATCCACACCACGCGGTCGTAGCTCGCCAGGGCGCGGGCCGCGCTGTCGGCGTTCGTCGCCTTGCTGTCGTTGACGAAGGCGATGCCGACGATCTCCGCCACCTTCTCCTGCCGGTGCGGCAGGCCGGGATAGCTGGCCAGGCCGCGCGCCATATCGGCGCGGGAAAGGCCGAGCGCGAAGCCGGCGGCGGCCGCCGCCGCCGCGTTCTGGGCATTGTGCGCGCCGGGCAGGGCGGCGGCCCCACGCAGGGCGAGGATCGGCCCTGCATCGTCGCGCAGCACCGGGCCTTCGGCCCAGACGCCGCCCGGCTGCGCCGCGCTGCCGGAGACCGGCACGCAGCGCCCGGGAATGGCGGCGCGCAGGGCCCGCGTCGCGGCATCGTCCATGCCCAGCACGCCGACATCGTCGGCCTGCTGGCGGGCGAAGACCGCCGCCTTGGCGCGGGCATAGCCGGCCATGTCGCCATGCCGGTCGAGATGGTCAGGCGAGAGGTTGAGCATCACGCCTAGGTTGAAACGAATTGTTGAAATTCGCTCCAACATATAGGACGACATTTCGAGTGTGTATACGCCCTCATCCCCCAAAATCTTGAGGGAGAGCGCCGCCGGGCCGAGATTCCCGCCGGCCTCGGCCGGCACTCCGGCGCCGCGCAGCAGGTGGTGCAGCAGGGCGGTGGTGGTGGACTTGCCGTTGGTGCCGGTGATGCCGACGAAACGCGCCGCCGAGCCCGAAGCCCGCACCGCGCGGTAGAGCCAGTCCACGTCGCAGAGGATCGGCGCGCCCGCCCGCCGCGCCGCCTCGGCCGCCGGATGCACGCGCGGCAGCAGATGCGGGATGCCGGGCGAGAGC
>JAEWCI010000215.1 GCA_023390705.1 Pseudomonadota bacterium | reverse complement strand
GTTCTCCACCACGATCGTCTGGCCGATCCGCTGGCCGACGCCATCGGCCATCAGCCGGGCCAGCAGGTCCGTGGTGCCGCCGGGCGGGAAGGGCACCCCCATGCGCAGCGGGCGGTTTGGCCAACTCTCCGTACCCTGCGCCCATGCGTCCCTGCCCGCCAGCAGCGCCGGCAGGGCCAGCGCAGCGGCCAGGGCGGCGCGGCGGCCGGCGACAAGGGTGGGTTTCGGTGGTGCGACAGTCATGCTTCCGGCATCTCCTTTGGCTCGATGGGGAACTATTGCCCCCTTCGGCCGATCCAGACGGGGTTCCTGCCGCATTGGTCGGGGGGGTGACAAGCCCGTGGGCCTCGCCTTCCTGATGGCACTCGACCTGGGCGCCCGGCGCATTAACTTGGGGGCGGGCCCGGGTGGTCCACGCGTAGGGGCGAGGCCGGATGCAGTTTGTAAGGCTCTATGGTCGGGTTCTCTCGCAACTGGCCCCCGACAAATGGGTCGCGCTTGGCCTGACCGTGGCCAACATGGCGCTTGCCGGGCTGCAATTCCTCGAACCCGTGCTGTTCGGCCGGGTGGTGGACGTGCTTTCCCACGCCGCCGGCATGCCGCGCGAATCGGTCTGGGCAGAGGCGCTGGCCCTGCTGGCACTGTGGGGCGCGGTCGGGCTTTCCGGCATCGGCGCCAATGTCGCGATCTCGCTGCTGGCGGACCGCATGGCGCACCGCAACCGCCTCGCCAGCATGGGCCAGTTCTACCAGCATGTGCTGCACATGCCGCTGTCCTTCCATGGCGATGTGCAGTCCGGCCGGCTGATGAAGGTGATGCTGGTGGGGGCGGACAACCTGTTCGGCCTCTGGCTCGCCTTCTTCCGCGACCACCTGACGACCTTCATCGGCGTGGTGGTGCTGCTGCCGCTTTCCCTGGCGATGAATTGGCGGCTGGGCCTGCTGCTGATCGGCCTGGTGATCGTGTTCTCCGTCATCACCGGCTTCGTGATCCAGCGCACGGAAAAGGCCCAGGGGGTGGTGGAGAGCTTCCATTCCCGCCTGGCCGGCAATGCCCAGGACGCGCTCGCCAACGTGATGGTGGTGCAGTCCTTCACCCGCATGCAGAGCGAGGCCCGGCTGTTCGGGGACATCGTCCGCCAGGTGCTGGACCTTCAATTCCCCGTGCTGAACTGGTGGGCCGTGGTTTCGGTGCTGACCCGCGCCGCCAGCACCGTCACCGTCATCGCCATCTTCATCCTCGGCACCGTGCTGCACCTGGATGGCAAGGCAACGGTGGGCGAGATCGTCAGCTTCATGGGCTTCGCCACCCTGCTGATCGGCAAGCTGGAAGGGGCTGTGGGCTTCATCGCCCGGCTGGTCTTCCAGGCGCCCTCCATCGGCGAGTTCTTCGCCGTGCTGGATGCCCGGAGCAGCGTGCCGGAAAAGCCGGATGCCAGGGACATCGGCAGGGCGCGCGGCGAGGTGTCCTTCGAGAACGTCGCCTTCGCCTATCCCGGCGGGCCGCGCATCCTGGCCGACGTGGATTTCAAGGCGGAGCCGGGCCGCACCATCGCCCTGGTCGGCCAGACCGGCGCCGGCAAATCCACCGCCATGGCGCTGCTG
The DNA here is from genome assembly GCA_023390705.1 of Pseudomonadota bacterium. GTDB lineage: Bacteria > Pseudomonadota > Alphaproteobacteria > Acetobacterales > Acetobacteraceae > JAEWCI01. The sequence continues at coordinate 7,589 of JAEWCI010000215.1, read as the reverse complement.
CAGCGGCTCTGGGACCCGGTGGAGGGCCGCGTCACCCTGGATGGCTGCGTCCTGCGCGACATCACCCTGGAGAGCCTGCGCCGCAACATCGGCGTGGTCTTCCAGGAAAGCATGCTGTTCAACCGCACCATCCGGGACAACCTGCTGGTCGGCAAGCCGGATGCGACGCAGGAGGAACTGGAGCGCGCCTGCCGCATGGCGGAGGCGCACGACTTCATCACCCGCCAGCCCAAGGGCTACGACACCATGGTGGGCGAGCGCGGCAGTTCGCTTTCCGGCGGCCAGCGGCAGCGCCTGGCGATTGCCCGCGCCCTGCTGAAGGACCCGCCGGTACTCATATTGGATGAGGCGACCAGCGCGCTGGACGCGGCGACGGAAGCGCGGGTGCAGCGGGCGCTGGCGGCGCTGATGGTCGGCCGCACCACCTTCATCATCGCCCACCGGCTTTCCACGGTGCGCGACGCCGACGAGATCCTGGTCTTCGAGGGCGGGCGCATCGCCGAACGCGGCAGCTTCGAGGCGCTGGTCCGCCAGGGCGGCCGTTTCGCCGAGCTGGTGAAGACCCAGCTCGCCACCCATACGGCGAGCGCCGCGGCGGCGGAATAGGCCAAGGGAGGTTTCCCGCGGGTGCTTTGTGGCGCCGGGGGCGGCACCCATATCCGCGCCATGATCCCGCTCTCGGTCCTCGACCTCTCCCCCGTGCCGGAAGGCAGCGATGCCGGCCAGGCGCTGCGCAATTCGGCCGACCTCGCCCGCCATGCCGAAACCCTGGGCTACCACCGCTTCTGGATGGCCGAGCACCACAACATGCCCGGCATCGCCAGCGCGGCGACGGCGGTGGCGCTGGCGCATGTCGCGGCCGGCACGCAGCGCATCCGCATCGGCGCCGGCGGCGTGATGCTGCCCAACCATGCGCCGCTGCTGATCGCGGAGCAATTCGGCACGCTGGCGGCGCTGCATCCGGGGCGGGTTGATCTCGGGCTGGGCCGCGCGCCGGGCTCCGACCAGATCGCGGCGCGGGCGATGCGGCGCAACCTGGACGGCGACCCCGACCAGTTCCCGCGCGACGTGCTGGAGCTGATGCATTATTTCCGGCCCGCCGAGCCCGGCCAGCGGCTGGTGGCGGTGCCGGGGGCAGGGCTGGAGGTGCCGGTATGGATCCTCGGCTCCTCCACCTTCGGCGCGCAGCTCGCCGCCGCGCTGGGGCTGCCCTATGCCTTCGCCTCGCATTTCGCGCCGGCGATGATGGAGCAGGCGGTGGCGCTGTACCGCGCGCAATTCCGCCCCTCGGCGCAACTGGCGGCACCCCATGTGATGCTGGGAGTCAACGTCTTCGCCGCGGCGACGGATGAGGAGGCGCGCTTCCTGTACTCCTCCCTGCAACAGGCATTCATCAATCTCCGCCGCGGCCGGCCCGGCAAGCTGCCGGCGCCGGTGGAGGGGTTCGATGCCGGGCTCGACCGCCATGCCCGCGCCGTGCTGGAGGATGCGCTGGCCTGCAGCATCGTCGGCGGGCCCGGGACGGTACGGCAAGGGCTGGCCGATTTCATCGCCCGCACCGGCGCCGATGAGCTGATGGTGACGGCGCAGATCCATGACCACGCGGCGCGCCGGCGTTCCTTCACCATCCTGGCGGAAGCGCATGGCGGCCTCGCCGCCGCGTGATGCCGCGGCGCACAGCCAATGGTTGCATCCGGGGTCGCGAGAGGCGCAGGCTCCCGGTTACTTGGCTAGGGTGCAGGCTTCGCGGCCCGGTGCATGGCGCCCCTGGTTGGCTTCCATCTGGGCGATCGCCCCCGCGGGCCGGCCCGCCGCAACCGGTGGAGGGCTGTGCATGATCGTCTCTGCGATCCTCAAGCGGAAGGGGTCCCAGGTGGTGGCGGTGGCGCCGGAGGACACCATTGCCCAGGTCACCCGCACCCTGGCGCAGCACCGCATCGGCGCCGCGCTGGTGAAGGGGGCGGATGGCGCCATGCTGGGCATCATCAGCGAACGCGACATCGTCCGCGGCATGGCCAGCCAGGGCCAGGGCACCAGCCAGCTGCCGGCCCGGCAGTTGATGACCGGGGATGTGCTGACCATCGCGCCCCAGACCACCGTGAACACCGCGATGGCCCTGATGACCGACCGCCGCGTGCGCCACCTGCCGGTCTTCGACGAGGGGCGCCTGGTCGGCATGGTCTCGATCGGCGACCTGGTGAAGGCGCGCATCGAGGAGATCGAGCAGGAGGCCGAGGCGCTGAAGCACTACGTCGTCTCGGGCGGCTAGCCGTTCGATCGGCGCAGGGCCCTTGTGGCCCGGAGCCGTGAATCGGCCGGCAGGATATTTGCCGCCCGATCGGCGGAGGGCCCTTGTGGCCCGGAGTGGAAGCGCGGCCGGTGGGATGCCGGGCGGCATGGCGCGGCTTGACCTGCCGCAAGGACGAAGCGGCAGCGGTACGCTTGATTGGCCGCGCAGCCATCCGGCTTCGGAGTCACGCCCCATGAACCATCGTCACCGCAAGACACTGCATGCGCTGTTCGAGCATCCGGTCAGCAGCAATCTTGACCCGAAACTGGTCTTCGCGACGCTGGAGGACCTGGGGGCGGAGGTCACGCATGGCGGGCATGGGCAGATCCTGGTGAAGCTGAACGGCCTTACCCACGGCTTCCATGATACCCGCCACAGCCTGAGCAAGGAGGAGGTGGTGACGGTCCGCAAATTCCTGGAAGCCGCCGGGGTGGACCCGGTGCGCGACTTCCCGGATTGATACCGGCGCGCCTTTGTCCCGGCCCGCGGCCGGTGCGCCGCGCGGGCCAAGCCATCTGAAGGGCGCCGCCGCGAACCGTGCTACCCGCCACCCAGGAACAGCCGCCGCGCGATGCCGGCCGCCGCCCGCGCCGCCTCGCTCTCCCGCTCGGTGTTCCAAATCAGGGCCACCGGCACGGAGAGCACCGGCTTCTCAAGTTCACGGAAGCCCACCCCGGGCGGGCGCAGCCGCGCCATGCCTGAGGAAACCAGCGCCACGCCAAGCCCGGCCGCGACGAAGGCAAGCTGCGCGCTGGCCGAACCGACCTCGCGCACGGTATGCGGCTCGAACCCCGCCTCGCGGCAGGCGGCGATCTGGCCGTCGAAATAGGCCGGGCTGATGGCACGGGGCAGCAGCACGAAGGGCTCCTCCGCCAGCGCCGCCAGGGGCAGCGGGCCTTCCCGCGCCAGCAGCGGGTGGTCTTCCGGCAGCGCCACCACCAGCCGGTCCTCGCCCAGGGGCAGCACGCCGAGCGGCGGGCGGTCGCGGTCCAGCCGGGCCAGGGCGAAATCCACCTCGCCGCGGCGCACCGCCTCCACCGCGTCCTTGGTGTCCATCTCCTGCACCCGGACCGCGGCATCCGGCTGGGCGGCGCGCAGGGCGCGGACCAGCGGCGGCAGGTAGTGGAACAGGGCGGAGGTGACGCAGGCCATGGAAACCGGCGCATGCCGCCCCGCCCGCAATTCCCGCGCCAGCGCCTCCACCTGCCGGGCATCCTCGGCGAGGCGGCGGACGATGGGCAGCAGCGCCTCGCCTTCCCGCGTCGGCCGGGCGCCATGCCTGGTGCGCTCCAGCAGGCGCACGCCCAACTCTGCCTCCAGCGCCTGGATCTGCGCCGTCAACGGCGGCTGGGAAAGACCGAGCCGGGCCGCCGCCCGGCCGAAATGCCCTTCCTCGGCTACCGCCAGGAAATGCCCCAGCCGCCGCACGATCCGGAAATCCATGGCGCTCCATCCTGGCCCGCCCGCATGGCACGGCCGCCGGCGATACGGAAAGCCTATCGGTCTCCGGCGTCAATCGGAATGGACGGGGCTTGCGCTGCGGCACAGAAAGCGCGATCCGCTGCCATCATAGTCGCAACCCTGGGGGAATACCGCCGCATGCAGACCCATTCCGTGAAGGTCCACCCGTCCAAGGCGCTGTTGCCGCGCGAGGACCAGCTCGCCTGGAAGATCGCCGGCGTCGCGGCGGACAGGGTCGCCGTCGAGCGCGACGTGCAGGCGATGATCATCAACCGGATCATCGACAACGCCTCGGTCGCCATCGCCGCCATCAACCGCCGCCCGGTCACCTCCGCGCGGCAGATGGCGCTCGGCCATCCGCGCAAGGGGGGCGCCACGATCTTCGGCGTCGCGCCGGGCAAGCGCTTCTCCCCGGAATGGGCGGCCTGGGCGAACGGGACGGCGGTGCGCGAGCTGGACATGCACGACACCTTCCTCGCCGCCGACTACTCCCACCCCGGCGACAACATCCCGCCCATCCTCGCGGTCGCGCAGACCATGGAGAAGTCCGGCCGCGACCTGATCCGCGGCCTGGCGACGGGCTACGAGATCCAGATCGACCTGGTCCGCGCCATCTGCCTGCATGAGCACAAGGTGGACCACATCGCCCATCTCTGCCCCTCGGCGGCGGCCGGCATCGGCACCCTGCTGGGGCTGAAGCAGGAGGTGATCTACCAGGCGGTGCAGCAGGCGCTGCATGTCTCCATCAGCTTCCGCCAGTCCCGCAAGGGCGAGATCAGCTCCTGGAAGGCCTTCGCCCCGGCCCATGCCGGCAAGCTGGCGGTGGAGGCGGTGGACCGCGCCATGCGCGGGGAGGGCGCGCCGAACCCGATCTACGAAGGCGAGGACAGCGTCATCGCCTGGGTGCTCTCCGGCCGCACCCATGCCGACCAGCACGGCCGCCAGAGCGTCTATGAGCCGGTCTTCTACAATGTGCCGCTGCCGGGCCCGGGCGAGGCCAAGCGCGCCATCATGGACAGCTACACCAAGGAACATTCCGCCGAATACCAGTCCCAGGCGCTGATCGACCTGGCCTTCCGCATGCGGGAGAGGATCGAGGATGTCGAGGCGATCGAGCGCATCGTCATCCACACCAGCCACCACACCCACTACGTGATCGGCACCGGCGCCAACGACCCGCAGAAGATGGACCCCAAGGCCAGCCGCGAGACGCTGGACCATTCCATCATGTACATCTTCGCCGTCGCCCTGCAGGACGGCCGCTGGCACCATGTGGACAGCTACGCGCCGAAGCGCGCCGCGCGGCCGGACACGGTGCGCCTGTGGCACAAGATCGAGACGCGGGAGGACCCGGAATGGACCCGGCGCTACCATTCCAAGGACCCCAACGAGCTGTCCTTCGGCGGCCGGGTGGAGATCTTCTTCAAGGACAGCACCAGGCTGGTGGATGAGCTGGCGGTGGCCAACGCCCATCCGAACGGCGCGAAGCCCTTCGGTCGGGAGGACTACATCAACAAGTTCCGCATCCTGACCGAAGGCATCATCTCGGCGCGGGAGGCCAATCGCTTCCTCGCCGATGTGCAGGACCTGGCCCGCATCCCGGCCGGGGAGCTGCACGTGCTGAACGTCGCCCTGCCGGCCGGCACCCTGGCCGAGGGCAAGCCGGGCATTTTCTGAAGCCTCACGCGTTTTCCTGCTTTTCCCTCCCCCCGCCGCGGGGGAGGGTCCCGGCAGGACCAACAGCATCAAGGGAGCGACCAGATGAGCGGTTCCAACCAGCCCGACATCAAGAAGGGCCTCGTCGGCGTCTATGCCGATGTCTCCTCCATCTCCAAGGTGATGCCGGAGACCAACAGCCTGACCTATCGCGGCTACGCGGTGCAGGAACTGTGCGAGCTGTGCAGCTTCGAGGAGGTGGCCTACCTGCTGTGGAACGGCGAACTGCCGAACGCCGCCCAGCTCGCCGCCTTCAAGGCGGAGGAAGCCGGCCAGCGCGGAATTTCGGACGCTCTGATGCGGGTGATCCGGGAATTCCCGCATGACGCCCACCCGATGGACGCCGTCCGCACCGCCGTCTCCTTCATGGGGCTGGAGGACCCGGAGACGGCCGACACCTCCGAACCCGCCACCCGCCGCAAGGCGATGCGCCTGCTGGCGAAGATCCCCACCGCCATCGCCGCCGCCGCCCGCCTGGCCAAGGGGCAGGAGCCGGTGGCGCCGAACCCCTCGCACAGCTTCGCCGAGAATTTCTTCAACCTGGTGTTCGGCAAGGTGCCGCAGCCGGAGGTCATCAAGGCCTTCGACGTCAGCCTGATCCTCTATGCCGAACATACCTTCAACGCCTCCACCTTCACCGCCCGCACCGTCACCTCCACCGGGGCCGATATCCATGGCGCCGTCACGGCGGCCATCGCCGCGCTGAAGGGCCCGCTGCACGGCGGCGCCAACGAGGCGGTGATGCACATGCTGAAGGAGATCGGCGGCCCGGATAAGGCGGAGGACTGGCTGGAGGGCCGCTTCGACCACCGCGCCCTGGTCATGGGCTTCGGCCACCGGGTCTACAAGACCGGCGACAGCCGCGTGCCGACCATGACCAAATATGCCGAGAAGATGGCCGAGGTGGTGGGCGACAAGCGCTGGATGGAGACCAGCCGGGTGCTGGCGGCGAAGATGCTGCGGGTGAAGAACATCCACCCCAACCTCGATTTCCCGGCCGGCCCCGCCTACTACCTGATGGGCTTCGACATCCCGCTCTTCACCCCGATCTTCGTCGCCAGCCGCGTCACCGGCTGGGCGGCGCATGTCATCGAGCAGGCGGCCGACAACCGGCTGATCCGTCCGCTCTCGGTCTATACCGGCGTGGAGCAGCGCCCGGTGCCGCCGATGGGGAAGCGCTGAACGAAGCCGAAGCGGCGACGGCGGCATCGCGCCGCCGCCGCACCGGGCAATGCCGAACGGCCGCCGCGCACACCGGCGGCCGTTCGCAATTCACCCGTCCGCCATCAGGGCGGCGCTGCCTTCGGAACCTTGGCATGACGTCGCCGCATCGCCGGCGAGAGGCATGGCAATGCGTGAATCGCGTGTCGTTGAGCGGCAACGCGCATGAAAAGCGATGCCGATGATGCATTTCTGTTGACACGAGATGTGCACGTGAAGATAGCGTGATTCGCGCGCACAAGATTGACTCCGCGATTCGCCTGCGCGGCGACACGTCGGTCGGTTCAGGCTTGTGCCGCAGCAGGGAAGGACGGTCCATGGACCGCAAGCATGACGACGCGAAGGCAGGGAGCATCGCCGGACGCGTCGCATCGCAGCATGGCATCGCGTTGATGCCCGGCTGCGGGAACAGGCCAGCTGGATGCACGATGCGGGTTGCCGCCGCTGCTCGGTTTCTGCCGCGTTCCGCCTGCCGAACCAGGACAGCGACCAGCCCGGCCCCGCGCGCCACGGGGTCCGCGCGGGCCCGGCATCGCACGACCAACCCGGCTCTGCCCTGGGCAAGCTGCGTCCGCGTCCCGCGGCACGGGCCCGCCCGATCCGCAACGGAACGCGCAAGGAGATCCTGACCATGACCGACTCCACCGAAACACCGAAGGCGCCTGGCGTCCAGGCGATGGCCATGTCCACCAGCCGCCGCACCGCCAAGAAGCCCGCCACCGCGCGCGGCCGTGTCGCGGCGAAGAAGCCGGCGACCCGCAAGGCCGCGGCGAAGCCTGCGGCGAAGAAGCCGGCGGCCCGCAAGACCACCACGGCGAAGAAGCCGGCGGCCCGCAAGACCACCGCGGCGAAGAAGCCGGCGGCCCGCAAGACCACCGCGGCGAAGAAGCCGGCGGCCCGC
>JAEWCI010000214.1 GCA_023390705.1 Pseudomonadota bacterium | reverse complement strand
CTTCGGTGCTGGTCTGATAGACCATGGCGCCGCCGACCAGCAGGATCTGGTCGGCCTCTTCCTCGACCTGCCGCAGCCTTTCCAGGAAGGCCACCGGCCGGGCAAAATACTCCACGCCGATGCCGAGCAGGGAAAGTGGCGATATCTTGAGCAACTCGGCGAGACGACGAATGGTATCCAGCTTGATGACCTCGCCCTTCTCGTACCGGTAGAGCGCGGCGCGCGACACGCCAAGCCGTGCGGCGATCTCCTCGGCGCGCAGGCCGGATTCCATCCGGTAGGCTCGCAATTGCTGACCAATATCGGCGAAGCGCATCAATGCCTCCGGTAATCGCGACCGTCGGGTCGGGCCGTGAGACGCATCTCATGGCAGAAGCAGAATCGGAAATTGATAGAACTGGCAGGGCTTGGCAAGCCGGAAAGTCGTAAGCCCCCTGTTCTACCTTAGGCCGTCGCATCCAAACCTGGCGGCGACAACCCGTAAGTTCCTGCCGGCAGTTTGGCGAATTCGCAAGAAATTTTGCGCGACAATAAAACTGCCCGATGGCGGGGTCGCAACCTGGCGCCCCCGCGATGCCTGATGCCGCGCCGCGGGCCGCTGGCGCCCGCCGCCGGTTCGCGCCTTGCTGCGGCGCGCGGTTCAACCCTGGTCCGGCGCCACCTTGTGGGCGGCCATCGTCTCCAGTGCCCGCACCATGCCCGAATGGTCCCAGTCCGCCCCACCGGCGGCGACGCAGGCGGAGAAGAGCTGCTGCGCCGAAGCCGTCGCCGGCAGCGCCACGCCGAGATCCTTCGCCGATTGCAGCGCCAGGTTCAGGTCCTTCTGGTGCAGGCGGATGCGGAAGCCGGGGTTGAAGGTGCGCTTGATCATCCGCTCCCCGTGCAGTTCCAGGATGCGGGAGGTGGCTAGTCCACCCATCAGCGCCTGGCGCACCTTGGCCGGGTCGGCGCCGGCCTTGCTGGCGAAGACCAGCGCCTCGCCCACCGCTTCGATGGTGAGCGCGACGATGATCTGGTTGGCGACCTTCGTCGTCTGGCCGGCGCCGTTCGGGCCGACCAGGGTGATGTTCTTGCCCATCTTCTCGAACAGCGGCCTCGCCCGGTCGAAAGCCGCCTGCGGGCCGCCGACCATGATGGTGAGGCTGGCCTGCTGCGCGCCGACCTCGCCGCCGGAAACCGGGGCATCGAGGTAGTCGCAGCCCAGCGCGTTGACCTTCGCGGCGAAAGGCTTGGTGGCGGTCGGGCTGATCGAGCTCATGTCGATCACCAGCTTGCCGGGTGAAAGCCCTTCCGCCACGCCGCCGGCGCCGAACAGCACGGCCTCGACATCCGGCGTGTCCGGCACCATCAGGATGATGATCTCGGCCGCCTGGGCCACGGCCTTCGCGTCCGCCACCACGGTGAAGGCGGCGCGCTGATCCGCGCCGAGGCTCCTGCGCTCCGGCACGATGACCTCGTGGCCGGCCGATTTGAGATGCCCGGCCATGGGCTTGCCCATGATGCCGAGGCCGATGAATCCGATCTTCATGTGTGGGTCCCTGTGCGCTGCTGCTATCGGTTTCAAGCGGCATGGGTCCCCGGACCCGTGCCGGGGCGCCGGTTGCCGCCTGCCTGCCACGCCGCAGGGCGCGGCATGACGCATGCGGCGATGCCGGGGGGCCGGATGGCCGCACCCGGCGAAAGGCTACCGGTACGGCGCGAACCAGCCGAGTCCGGCCTCGGTTTCTCCCGCCGGGCGGTATTCGCAGCCGATCCAGCCGCGATAGCCCAGCGCGTCGATGCGGTCGAAGACGAAGGGCCAGTTCACCTCGCCGGTGCCTGGTTCGTGCCGGCCGGGCGTGTCCGCCACCTGCATATGGGCAATCAGCGGCAGGTGCTTCTCCACCCGCATGACGATGTCGCCCTCGGTGATCTGGCAGTGGTACAGGTCGAATTGCATGCCGATCCGCTCGGCGCCGATGGCGCTGATGACGGCCGCCGCCTCGTCGGTGGTGTTGAGGAAGAAGCCGGGGATGTCGCGATGGTTGATCGGCTCGATCACCGGCTTGACGCTCGCCTTCGCGCATTCCTCCGCCGCCCAGGCCAGGTTGGCGGCATAGGTCGCCAGCAGCGTGTCCCGCGGCACGCCTTCCGGCTTCAGCCCGGCCATCACATGCAGGCGGGGGCAGGAGAGGGCGGTGGCGTAGTCCAGCGCCTTCAGGATGCTGTCGCGGAATTCCTGCTGCCGCCCCGGCAGGCTGGCCATGCCACGCTCGCCGGCCGCCCAGTCGCCCGGCGGGGCGTTGAACAGCACCTGCCGCAGCCCGTTGTCGGCCAGGCGCTGCGCCAGCGCCTTCGCCTCGAACTCATAGGGGAAGAGGAATTCCACCGCCTGGAAGCCGGCCGCGCAGGCCCGGGCGAAGCGGTCCAGGAAGGGGAGTTCGGTGAACATCATGGAGATATTCGCGGCGAAGCGCGGCATCTGGCTCCTCTCCCCACTGCTGCTGCCTGCCGCGCAGGCTAACCGTGGCCGCCGGCCAAGGCTACCCGAAGGCGTGCGCGACGCGCGCCGGCAATGCTAGGAAGCGAGTCGTCGCGAGGGAGAGATGATGCAGCCCGATACCCTGAGTCCGGCCCGGCTGCTGGGCCTCTTGGCTGCCCTGGCATTGGCCTTTGCCTGCCTGCTGGTGCTGCGGCCCTTCCTTTCGGCCCTGCTCTGGGCGGCTATCCTGGTCTATTCCACCTGGCCTGCCTTCCGCTTCCTGCGCGACCGCGCCAGGCTCTCTCCGGGGGCCGCGGCCGGTGTGATGGTGGCGGCGGAATTCCTGCTCATCGGCTTGCCCCTGGTCTTTGCCACCCCGACCCGGCGGGAGGATATCGAGGGGCTGCGCAACGCGCTGGAAGGCTTCCTGACGGACGGCCTGCCCGGCCTGGGCGCCTGGCTTTCCGGCCTGCCGATGGTCGGGCCCTGGCTGTCCGAATGGGCCGGCCATGCCGATTTCGGCTTTTCCGGCATTGCGGAGCTGCTGCGGCCCTATGCCGGGACCCTGGCGCAGAACGCACTGGCCGTGTTGCTGGCCGTGCTCTCCGGCCTCGCGGAGCTGCTGGTGGCGATCTTCCTTGCCTTCTTCCTCTACCGTGACGGCCCGGCCATCGCGGCACGGGCGGAAGCGGCGCTGCAGCGCCTGGCCGGCGCCAACAGCCGGCACCTCGTGGAGCTGACGGGCAACGTGACCCGCGGCGTGGTCTATGGGCTGCTGGGCACCGCCATCGTGCAGGGGCTGATGACCACCTTCGGTCTCTGGATCAGCGGGGTGCCGCGGCCCGTCCTGCTTGGCGTGGTGGCGGGCTGCATCTCCATCCTGCCCATCGGCGCGCCGGTGGTGTGGATTCCCGCCGCGCTCTGGCTGCTGGCCGAGGGCCGGACCGGCTGGGGCATCTTCCTGTTCGTCTATGGCGCCGCCGGCATCTCCTCGGCCGATAACGTCATCCGCCCTTGGCTGATCGCCCGTGGCGCGGACCTGCCGCTGCTGCTGACGCTGCTGGGGGCGCTCGGCGGGGTCTTCGCCTTCGGCTTTCTCGGCCTCTTCCTTGGGCCGGTGCTGCTCGCGGTTGGCTTCACGCTGCTGAAGGACTGGGCGTCCTATGCCCAGCCGGGCACCAGCGCCGCCCCGGAAAGCCTTCCGCCAGGTCCGGCGGAGCCCTAACCTGGAGCAGCTTCACCCTGTCGATGCGTGGTGAAGCTGCTCCAGACTTTGTTTCCGGCGCATTTTCCGCGCCGGACCGTGTACACTTCGGCCGAAATGCGCTGGCCGGCAGGAGGCCCGGGCGTAGCGGGCCCTGGAGGCGGGGATGATGAGGCGACGGAAGCTCCTCTGCGCGCTCCTGCTCCCTTCATCGCCGGGTGTGTCCCGGCGATGAAGAATGGGGGCCGCCGGCACCGGGGTGGAGCCAACCCCGCGGCGGCCCCGCTCGCCGCCCGGCCGGCCCGATGACCGCCGTCATCATCTCCCGCCTGCTGCAGGCCGTGCCGGTGATGCTGGCCGTGGCCTTCATCAGCTTTGCCATGTTCGCCTATGTCGGCGACCCCGTGGCGATCATGCTCGGCCAGGACTTCACCGAGGCGCAGCGCGCCCGGCTTGTCGCCGATCTCGGCCTGGATCAGCCCTTCCTGGTGCAATTCGCCCGCTTCGTCACCCATGCCGCACAGGGGGAATTCGGCCTTTCCTACCGGCTCGGCCGGCCGGTGGCCGAGCTTATCGCGGAAGGTGCGCCGGCGACGCTGGAACTGGCCTTCTGCGCCGCCACCCTTGCGCTCTGCGTCGGCGTGCCGATGGGAGTCTATACGGGACTCTACCGCCATTCCTGGCTCAGCCGCGCCTTCCTGACCTTCAGCCTGATCGGCGTCTCCCTGCCGACCTTTCTCATCGGCATCCTGCTGATCCTGGTCTTCTCGGTCTGGCTGGGCTGGCTGCCCAGCTTCGGCCGGGGCGAGGTGGTGCAGATCGGCTGGTGGTCCAGCGGCCTGCTCACCTGGTCGGGCCTCAAGGCGCTGATCCTGCCTTCCGTCACGCTCAGCCTGTTCCAGCTCACCCTCATCATGCGGCTGGTGCGGGCGGAGATGCTGGAGGTGCTGCGCACCGACTATATCAAATTTGCTCGTGCCCGCGGCCTGACCGACCGCGCCGTGCATTTCGGCCATGCGCTGAAGAACACGCTGGTGCCGGTCATCACCATCGCCGGGCTGCAACTGGGCGCCATCATCGCCTTCGCCATCGTGACGGAAACGGTGTTCCAGTGGCCCGGCATGGGCCTGCTCTTCATCCAGAGCGTCGGCGTCGCCGATATCCCGGTGATGGCCGCCTACCTGCTGCTGATCGCGCTGGTCTTCGTCACCATCAACCTTGTCGTGGACCTGCTCTACTACGCCGTGGACCCCAGGCTACGGATCGGCCGCCGCCTTTCCGGGGGGCATTGAGGCATGGCGGCCGGCATGCCCCTGCTGGCCCGGCTGCGCGACAGCGACCTGTGGTATTCCTTCAGCCGCTCCCCCGTCACCGTCGCCTCGGCCATCGCCGCGCTGCTCTGCATCGGCGGCGCACTGCTGGCGCCGGTGCTGGCGCCAACCAACCCCTTCGACCTGGCAACCCTGGAACTGACCAACGCCTTCAGGCCGCCAGCCTGGGCGGAGGGCGGCGAGGCCGGTTTCCTGCTCGGCACCGACGACCAGGGGCGCGACATGCTCTCCGCCATCATGTACGGCGCCAGGGTTTCGCTGCTGGTCGGCTTCTGCGCCGTGCTGCTCTCCACCACCATCGGCATCGGGCTGGGGCTGACGGCGGGCTATCTCGGCGGCATGGTGGATGCGGCGCTGATGCGCATCGCCGATATCCAGTTGACCTTTCCCGCCATCCTGGTGGCGCTGCTGGTGGATGGCGTGGTGCGCGCCGCCCTGCCGCGGGAGGTGCATGAGGAGATCGCGCTGTTCGTCGTGATCTTCGCCATCGGCATCAGCAATTGGCCGCAATTCGCCCGCACCGTGCGCGGCTCCACCATGGTGGAGCGCAACAGGGAATATGTGCTGGCGGCGCGGGTCATCGGGCTTTCCCGGCTGCGCATCATGCTGACCCATGTGCTGCCCAATGTGCTCGGCCCGGTGCTGGTCATCGCCACGCTCAACCTCGGCTTCGCGATCCTGGCGGAGGCGACGCTCTCCTTCCTCGGCGTCGGCGTGCCGCCGACCCAGCCCTCGCTCGGCACCCTCATCCGCATCGGCAACGATTTCCTCTTCAGCGGGGAGTGGTGGATCGCCATCTTCCCCGGCCTGGCGCTGATCGTGATGGTGCTCTCGGTCAACCTGCTGGGCGACTGGCTGCGCGACGCCCTCAACCCGAAGCTCCGCTGATGCCGGAACCGCCCCGCCAGGCCCAACCCGCCCCGGACCCGATGCCCGGACGCTACGGCCCGCCGCTGCTGGAGGTGCTGAAGCTGCGCGTGGAATTCCCCACCCGCCGGGGCACGCTGGTGGCGCTGCAGGAGGTTTCCTTCACCATCCATCCGGGGGAGGTGCTGGGCGTGGTCGGCGAAAGCGGCGCCGGAAAATCCATGACCGGCGCCGCCATCATCGGCCTCCTGGAGCCGCCCGGCCGGATCGCCGGCGGCGAGATCCGCCTGGACGGCAGGCGGATAGACAATCTTCCCCATGAAGCGATGCGCCGCATCCGTGGCCGGCAGATCGGCGCCATCTTCCAGGACCCGCTGACCACGCTGAACCCGCTCTACACCGTGGGCGACCAGCTGGTGGAGACGATGCTGACGCATCTGCCCCTCACGCCCGCCGAGGCGCGACGCCGGGCGGTACACTGGCTGGAGATGGTCGGCATCCCCGCCGCGGCGCAGCGGGTGGACAGCTACCCGCATGAGTTCAGCGGCGGCATGCGCCAGCGCGTGGTCATCGCCCTGGCGCTCTGCGCCGAACCGAGGCTGGTCATCGCGGATGAGCCGACGACGGCGCTGGATGTCTCCATCCAGGCGCAGATCATCGCCCTGCTCAAGCGCCTGGCGCGGGAGCAGGGGACGGCGATGATGCTCGTCACCCACGACATGGGGGTCATCGCCGAGACGGCCGACCGGGTCGCGGTGATGTATGCCGGCCGCATCGTCGAGATCGGCGCGGTGCGCGACGTGGTGCTTCATCCCGCGCATCCCTATTCGGTCGGGCTGATGTCCTCCATCCCGCCGGTCAGCCACCGGGTCGGGCGGCTGCGGCAGATCAACGGCGCGATGCCGCGGCTGTCCGCCATCCCGCCCGGCTGCCCGTTCAATCCGCGCTGCCCGCAGGTGTTCGACCGCTGCCGGGGGGAGCGGCCGGAACTGCTGGACGCCGGCGCCACCCGCGCTGCCTGCTGGCTCCATGACCAGGGGACGCCGCGGCATGGCTGAGCCCGCCGGGAACCGGCCGGCAGGAAGCCAGCCGGTGCCGATGCTGGAGGCCGAGGACCTCGCCCGCTGGTTCGACGTTTCCCGCCCGCTGCCGCAACGCCTGCTGGCGGGCGAGCCGCGCCGCATCCTGCGCGCGGTGGACGGTGTCTCCTTCGCCATCCCGAAGGGCAGCACCCTGTCGCTGGTCGGGGAGAGCGGCTGCGGCAAGTCCACCGTGGCGCGGCTGGTGGTCGGCCTCTACCGCCCGACCCGCGGCCGCGTGCTGTTCGATGGCCGGGACCTCGCCACCGCCCGCGCCGACAGCCGGCAGCGCCGGCGCATGCAGATGATCTTCCAGGACCCCTATGCCAGCCTGAACCCGCGCTGGCGGGTGCGGGACATCATTGCCGAGCCGATCCGCGCCTTCGGCCTGGTACGGGGTGCCGCGGCGCGGCGGGACAGGGTGGCGGAATTGCTGACCCAGGTCGGGCTCTCGGCCCTGGATGGCGAGAAATTCCCGCATGAATTCTCCGGCGGCCAGCGCCAGCGCATCTCCATCGCCCGGGCGCTCTCCTCCCATCCGGAATTCCTGGTCTGCGACGAGCCGACCTCGGCGCTCGACGTCTCGGTTCAGGCGCAGATCCTGAACCTGATGAAGGACCTCCAGGCGAGCCTCGGCCTGACCTACCTGTTCATCAGCCACAACCTGGCGGTGGTGCGCCAGGTCAGCGACCGGGTCGGCGTGATGTATCTCGGCCGTCTGGTCGAACTGGCGCCCTCCGAGGCGCTCTTCACCACGCCGCGCCATCCCTATACCCGGGCGCTGATGGAGGCGGTGCCGGACCTGGAGATGACCGGCCGGCAGCGCGTTCCGGTGGCCGGCGAGGTGCCGAGCCCGATCAGCCCGCCTTCCGGCTGCCCCTTCCACCCGCGCTGCCCGCTGGCCCATGACCGCTGCAGGGCCGAGCGCCCGGCGCTGCTCGACGCCGGGGCAGCCCTGGTGGCCTGCCACGCGGTGGAGGAGGGACGCGACGCGCCCTTCCAGGAGGACAGGATCGGAATGGAAGGGCAGGCGGGCGCCCGGATGAGTGCTGCGCCGGATCGCGCCTGATCCATCTCCTGGCACCAGGCCAGGTGGGTGTCACCGGCCAGGATGGCGGGACTTGTGTCACCACCGCTGCGGCGGCGGCTGGTGACCGGGCGGGCGGTCGGGGAGCCAGGCGCGGAATTCGCCCGGGGGCGGCAGATGCCCATGGGGTACCCGTGGCTGCGCGTAGTGGGGCGGGTGGTAGCCCCGGGATCCGTCCTGGCTGTGCCGCCAGTCTTCGTGCCCGCGGCGGCTCCCGTCACGGTCGCCGCGGCCTTGGCGGTCCCCGTGCCGGCCTTCCCAGCGGCCTCCTTCGTGATGGCCCCTGGCTTCCGCCCCTCTGCGGCCCTGGCCGCTTTCGTCCTTCCAGGGATCGGCCATCCCGCCACCCGGCGCCAACAGCACCAGGGCGAGAAGTGCTGGGAGCAACTTCGAAGGTGACATCTGCCTGTTTCCCTTGCTGTCCCCGCAGAACGCCGGAAACGAGGAGATCGGGAGGCGCAGCCAAGGCAAAATTGTGGAAGGGCACCTGCGCCAGGGCAGAATGGCTGACAGATGCAGCCCGGGGTGCTGAGTTGCGCCACGCAGCCCAAGGCCTGAATCGGGGCTTCCCGCCTGAGGAGGCCGGAAATCCCGGAGTGGGCCAGAGAGGGGGCGGCAGGAACGGGCGAGGCCGGCCCAAGCGGGGCAGCCGGCCGGCCGCTGCCGCCATCAGCGTATCGGCACCACCGCCACCGCGTTGTAGGGCGAGCCTTCGACCAGCTTGGTGCTCCAGGCGAGATAGACCAGCACGTTGCGTTCCTCGTCGATGAAGCGGTGGACGCGGGTTTCCTTGAAGAACAGGCTGGCCTGGCTTTCATAGACCTGCTCGCCGCGCTCCCCGCGCCGGGCATTGGCCGCCACCTGCACCGGGCCGGTGGCGGTGCAGGTCAGGGCGAAGCGCGCGGGGTCCTCGGCCACGCCGAGCATGCCGGAGACGCCGCCGGTGCGCGCCTGGCTGATGTAGCAGGAGACGCCTGGCGCCTTGGGGTCGTCGAAACGCTCCACCACCACCCGGTGGCTGCGGGTCAGGCCGAGATTGGTCAGCGCGGTGTTCACATGGCCGATCTCCCGCGTCTCCTGGGCCGAAGCGGGCAGGGCGAGGGGCAGCAGCAGGGCGGTCAGCAGGGCGGCGCGGCGCATGGCTATCTCCTTCTTCTTGCCATGCGGACAACGCCGGAAGGCGGCGCCGCTTTCAATCCCCCAGCGCCACGCCCTCCCGCCGCGGGTCGGCGC
>JAEWCI010000189.1 GCA_023390705.1 Pseudomonadota bacterium | reverse complement strand
CTTCCTCCCAGCGGGGGGCGCAAAGGCACCAGCGGGCCCCGGGCTGCAGCCCGGGGAAGCCGTATTCCGGCACGGGGGTGGAGAGATCGTTGCCGACTCGCCGGCTGAAGGCGAGGAATTCCGCCGTCACCTCGCCGCAGACGGTATGGCTGCCGATGTCTTCCGGCCCGGTATTGCAGCAGCCGTCGCGGAAGAAGCCGGTCAGCGGCGCGACGGAACAGGGCAGCAGGGGACCGCCCAGGACGCTGCGCCCGGAGGTCCACCGCGGCCGCATCGGTCAGGCCGCCGTGCGGATCGCCGCCGCCTTCACGTCCTCATCGACCGCGTCGGCGAAGTTGTGGAAGTTCTGCTCGAAGCGGGCGACCAGCTCCTTCGCCGTGCGGTCATAGGCCGCCTTGTCGGCCCAGGTCTCACGCGGGTTCAGGACAGTCGCCGGCACGCCGGGCAGGGCCTTGGGGATCATCAGGCCGAAGAAGGGGTCCTTGACGAACTCGACCTTGGCCAGGCTGCCGTCCAGCGCCGCGCGCAGCAGGGCGCGGGTGTGATGGATGCTCATCCGCTTGCCGGTGCCATAGGCGCCGCCGGTCCAGCCGGTGTTGACCAGCCAGCAATCGGCGCCGTGCCGGGCGATCAGATCGGCCAGCATGCGGCCATAGACTTCCGGGTGGCGCGGCAGGAAGGGGGCACCGAAGCAGGTGGAGAAGGTGGCCTGCGGCTCCGCCCCCAGGCCCTTCTCCGTGCCCGCGACGCGCGCGGTGTAGCCGGAGAGGAAATGGTACATCGCCTGCGCCGGGGAAAGCTTGCTGATCGGCGGCAGCACGCCAAAGGCGTCCGCCGTCAGCATCACCACGTTCTTCGGCACGCCCGCCTGGCCGCCGGCCACCGTGTTCGGGATGAATTCCAGCGGGTAGCAGGAACGGGTGTTCTCGGTCAGCGAGTTGTCGTCAAGGTCGAGATGGCCGAACTCATCGCCCACCACATTCTCCAGCACCGTGCCGAAGCGGTGGGAAGCCGCCCAGATCTGCGGCTCGGCCTCCTGGCTCAGCTTGATGACCTTGGCGTAGCAGCCGCCTTCGAAGTTGAAGACGCCCTTGTCGGACCAGCCATGCTCGTCATCGCCGATCAGGCTGCGCTCGGGGTCGGAGGACAGCGTGGTCTTGCCGGTGCCGGAGAGGCCGAAGAACAGCGCGGTATCGCCGGCGCGGCCCACATTGGCGCTGCAATGCATGGGCAGCACGCCCTGTTCCGGCAGCAGCCAGTTCATCACGGTGAAGATGCTCTTCTTCACCTCGCCGGCGTAGCTGGTGCCGCAGATCAGGATGGTCCTCGCCGCGAAGGACAGGGCGATGCAGGTGCCGCTGCGGCAGCCGTCCTCGGCCGGGTTCGCCTCGTATTCCGGGGCGTGCAGGATGACGTAGTCCGGCTTGAAGTCCTCAAGCTCCACGCGCTGCGGGCGGATGAACATGTTGCGCGCGAACAGCGCGTGCCAGGCATTGGTGGTGACCAGCCGCACCTTGATGCGGTGCGCCGGGTCCGCGCCGGCATAGAGGTCCTGGGTGAAGAGCACCGGACGCTCCCCCAGCCAGCCGCGTACCTTGGTGGCGAGGCCGCGAAACTTCTCCGGCGCCATCGGCTGGTTGATCTTGCCCCACCAGACCTTGTCATGCACCTCGGGGTCGTCGACCACGAACTTGTCCTGCACGGAACGCCCGCTGTGCACACCGGTAACCGCCATGAAGGCGCCGTCGGCGGACAGCCGGCCTTCGCCGCGCCGCAGCGCATGCTCCACCAGGCCGGGTGCCGTCAGGTTGGCATGCACCGGATGCGTGCTGGACACGCCGGTGCCGGCAAGGGCGGTCGCGGATGAAGTCATCTGAGGACGTACCTCCAGAACAAGAGAACCAGCATATGCCAGGGACTGTCGGGCGACGCTTCTCGCCGGGTCTGGCGGCAGAAATAGGGCGCAGGCCAAGCCTCGGTCAACGCGACCCCAACACAATCCGGCGCAACTATCGGTCAGCCGAACCGTTACGTCCACGCTGCGTTGCAGCAACCAATTCATGCCGCACCGCAGCAGGCGAGTCGGCCGGCGCGCCGAAGGCAAAGCGCAGGATTTGGGCGGCCTCACCTTCACCCATCGCCAGATCGCAGCCATCGACATCCACCGCCGCCAGGCGCCAGTCGCCGGGCGGGCCGCCCAGCAGCCCCTGGGCGATCGCCGCTACCGCCGCCGCGTGTTCGGCATTCACATGGCCAATGATCCCGGCCTCGGCCGCGGCGATGGCGGCCACCGCCGCCGGGTCGGGCGCCAGATCGGCGCCACGCAGCCTGGTGGCGCGGGCGAAGCCGCCGACCAGCAGCGCCCCGCCCGGCGCCACCCGCCACAGCGCGAAATCGGCGAAACCGGCATAAAGCGCGGCATAGGGGTGGCGGGCCAGCCAGCGGGCCTTGAGCGCCGCCTCCTCCGCCCCCTCGACCCTGGCGGCCAGGCCGGTGAGGGTGACCCGCGGCGCGGTCTGCGGGTTGGCGCTTTCGGCCGGGCCGGTGAAGAGCAGGGCGCAGCGCGGCTCGGCCTGCAATTGCCGGGTATGTTCCGAAAGGGTGGAGAGCCAGAGCAGCACGGAGAGGTCCGGCGCGGCGGCCGGGGTGACCAGGCTGGCGAAGGGCTGGCCCTGCCGCTGGGTGGCCAGGGCCGCCGACGCCGCCCCGCGGATCAGGCAGCGCGCCTCGAAAATCTGCTGCTCCGTCGCCATCTCGTTCCCGTCCGGGTTGCGCCACAATTGCCTGCCAGGATACCTCCGGGCCGCCGCCCGAGTCGCGCGGCGTCCCCGCCCCGTTGGAGCAGCGAGCATGCCGCACACGATCGCCCTGGTGGATGACGATCGCAACATCCTGACTTCCGTTTCCATGACGCTGGAACAGGAAGGATTCCAGGTGCGCACCTATACCGATGGCGAAAGCGCGCTGCAGGGGCTGCTGGCCCGGCCGGTGGACCTGGCGGTGCTCGACATCAAGATGCCACGCATGGACGGCATGGAGCTGCTGCAGCGGCTGCGCCAGCGCAGCGCCATGCCGGTGATCTTCCTCACCTCCAAGGACGAGGAGGTGGACGAGCTGATGGGCCTCCGGCTTGGCGCCGACGACTACATCACCAAGCCCTTCAGCCAGCGCCTGCTGCTGGAGCGCATCCGCGCCCTGCTGCGGCGCAACGAAACAAGCCGGGCGGAGGGCAGCGGCACGCCGCCGGGCGGCATCATCGCCCGGGGCGACCTGCTGCTGGACGAGACCAAGCACAGTTGCACCTGGAAGGGCCAGCCGATCCAGTTGACGGTCACGGAATTCCTGCTGGTGAAGGCGCTGGCGCTGCGGCCGGGCATGGTGAAGAACCGCGACCAGCTCATCGACGCCGCCTATGGCGAGAACATCTACGTGGACGACCGCACCATTGACAGCCATGTCAAGCGCGTGCGGCGGAAGTTCCGCCAGGCGGATTCGGACTTCGCGCAGATCGAGACGCTCTACGGCATCGGCTACCGCTACAAGGAAGGGTAGGGGGCGGGGCACCCCGCGCCCTGGCCGTTCGAACTTCAGCACGCCTTTCACGTCGAACCGCGTACAATTCGCCTGAAAGCGCCCTACACTGGGCCGTTGCGCAGGATTGCAGATGCCCGATATCGGCGTGCCGCCCGACAAGCAGGAAAGTACCGCCGCGGCGCGCCCGCGGCACCGGGTCTCGCCGCTTCTGCGCCGCATCCTGCTGCTGAACGCCCTGCCGCCGGCCTTGCTGGCGGCCGCCATGCTCTATCTCGACCAGTACCAGAACGGGCTGCTGGCCGCCGAGGTGGAGGCCATGCGCACCCAGGCGCGCATCTATGCCGGCGCCATCGCCGAGGCCGCGACCCGGGTGCAGGACGACCGTGTGGCGCTGGTGCCGGAATCCGCCCGGCCGCTGCTGCGCCGCCTGGTGGAGCCTTCGCCCAATACCCAGGCGCGGCTGTTCGACAATTCCGGCCTGGTGGTGGCCGACAGCCGGGTGCGGGAGGGCGCCGGCGGCGCCGTGGTGACGGAGCCGCTGCCGCCGCCGCAGCCGCGGGACGCGCTTTCCACCGGTATCGCCGGCCTCTACGACCGGCTGCTGGCCTTGTTCCCGCGCCGCATCCTGGGCCCCGGGGGCGACCGCGACGTGGTGGTGGACGACACGCCCAACGCCCCCTCATTCGACTGGCAGCCCGACCTGGGGCCGGACAGGCGGGAGGAATTGCGCCTGGCGCTGGAAGGCGGCGTCACGCCCTATATCCGCCGCACCGCCGATGGCAGGCTGCTGGTTTCCGTCGCGGAGCCGGCGCGGCGCGGCAACCAGCCGGTGGGCATCGTGCTGCTGACCCGCGAGGCGCGCGAGGTGGACCAGCGCCTCTTCGAGATCCGCGCCAGCGTGCTCGGCATCTTCGCCATCGCCCTGGTCCTGACCGTGGCGCTTTCCTTCTACCTCGCGCAGACCCTGGCCAACCCCATCATGCAACTGGCCGGCGCCACCGCGGCGATGCGCCAGGGCGAGGGGCGCAGCGGCAGCGTCCCGCCGGCGCTGCTGGCCCGGCAGGACGAGATCGGCATCCTCGCCCGCGACCTGCAGGCATCGGCCCGCGCGCTGTGGGCGCGCATCGACACCAACGAACGCTTCGCCGCCGATGTCGCGCATGAGTTGCGCAACCCGCTGACCAGCGTGCGCTCCGCCATCGAGACGCTGCGCCGCATCGACAACCCGGAACAGCAGAAGCGCCTGCTGGCGATCATCGCCGAGGACGCGGTGCGAATGGACCGGCTGATCGCCGATATCAGCGACAGTTCCCGTGTCGATGCCGAGTTGTCGCGCACCGTCGCCGTGCCGGTTGACATCGCGCCGATCCTCTCGACGCTGGCTGAGCTGCACGGCGCCACGCGCCACCCTGACGACCCGCAGGTGGTGCTGGAAGCGCCGGCCGGGGGGCTGGTGGTGCGCGGCGTCGAAGGGCGGCTGGTCCAGGTGTTCCGCAACCTTCTGGGCAACGCCCTTTCCTTCAGCCCGCCGCATGGCGAGGTGCGGGTCCGCGCCCGCCCGACCGGCGCCACGGTGGAGGTGGTGGTGGAGGATGACGGCCCCGGCATCCCCGAGGCCAAGCTGGAAAGCATCTTCGAACGTTTCTATTCCGAAAGACCGAGCGGCGAGCGGTTCGGGCAGCATTCCGGGCTCGGGCTTTCGATCAGCCGGCAGATCGTGGAAGGGCTGCGCGGCCGCATCAGCGCGGAGAACCGCCGCAATGCCGAGGGCAAGGTGGTCGGGGCGCGGTTCATCGTGCGGCTGCCGGCCGCGTAGCGCCGGCTGCGCCGCGCGTGAAGGGAGGGATGCGGCTGCCGGCGGCGTAGCGCCGGCTCTGCCGCGCGTGAAGGGAGGGATGCGGCTGCCGGCGGCGTAGCGCCGGCTGCGCCGCGCGTGGTTGGAGAGTCCGGCCGCGTCTCAAGGGTAGTGATATGCCTCTTGTGATGCGCCGGCCGGGGCGGGCGGCGGAACGAAGCCCGTGCCCGCCGGTTGCCGCCACGCCAGTCGCCAAGGAGGGAATGCCTGGACGCCGATCCACCCGTCGCGGCGCCCCCCCGCCCGCCGCG
>JAEWCI010000174.1 GCA_023390705.1 Pseudomonadota bacterium | reverse complement strand
GCCCGAGCCGGCGCCTGCCGCAGCCCAGGCCCCGGCCCCTTCCGCCCCACCTGTCGCGGCCCTTCCGGCGGAGTCGCTGCTGGCCCCGGCGGTCGCCGCCGCCACCGCCGCTTCGGTCGGTCAGTTGCTTCGCGCCGTGGCGCAGGAACGCAGCGCCAGCGTCACCCGCAGCGGCCCGAGCATCGAGGATGTGGTGCGCGAGGAAATCCGGCCGCTGCTGAAGGAATGGCTGGACCGCCACCTGCCGCCGCTGGTGGAAAGGCTGGTGCGCGCCGAGATCGAGCGGGTGGTCGGCCGGGCACTGTCCTGAGCCGGGGCGGCCTCGTCAGGGGCCGGCAGCTCGGGAAGTCAGGCCGTTTCGCGTGGTTCCTCCAGGGCATTGGCTGCCCTGGATGATCCCGCCCGGGCCCGGGGTGGGCCTCGCGACACACGGATTCCCGCTGGCGCCCATGCCTCCGCCCGCGCGCACCCCTTGACGCGGCAGGGGTTGGTAGGGACGGATGCGCCCCATGCTGGACAAGCTTCTCTCCCCCGCCGAATTCGAGCCGCGCCTCTATGCGGGCTGGGAGGCCGCGGGCGCCTTCGCCTGCCGCCCGGACAGCCCGGCGGCGCCCTACACCATCATGATCCCGCCGCCGAACGTCTCCGGCAGCCTGCACATGGGTCATGCGCTGACCTTCACCATCCAGGACACGCTGATCCGCTGGCGCCGGATGCAGGGCAGGGACGCGCTGTGGCAGCCCGGCACCGACCATGCCGGCATCGCCACCCAGATGGTGGTGGAACGCCTGCTGGCCGCCGAGGGCAACCAGGACCGGCGCTCCATGGGCCGGGAAGCCTTCCTGAAGCGCGTCTGGGCATGGAAGGCCGAATCCGGTGGCACCATCACGAAGCAGCTTCGCCGCCTGGGCGCCAGCCTGGACTGGCCACGCGAGCGCTTCACCATGGACGAAGGGCTTTCTGCCGCGGTGCGGCGGGTCTTCGTCACCCTGCACCGGCAGGGCCTGATCTACCGCGACCGGCGGCTGGTGAACTGGGACCCGCAATTCCAGACCGCCATCTCCGACCTCGAAGTCGAGAGCCGTGAGGTGAAGGGCTCGCTCTACTACCTGCGCTATCCCGTGCAGGGCGAGGAAGGACGCTTCGTCACCGTCGCCACGACCCGGCCGGAAACCATGCTGGGCGATACCGCGGTGGCGGTGCACCCTGGCGATGACCGCTACCGGGACCTGGTCGGCCGCGCGCTCCTGCTGCCCATCCTCGGCCGGCCGGTGAAGCTGCTGGCGGATGAGTATTCCGACCCCGAGAAGGGCTCCGGCGCGGTGAAGATCACCCCCGCCCATGACATCAACGATTTCCTCGTGGGCAAGCGGCATGGCCTGGAAATGCCGAGCGTGCTGGATGCCGAAGGCCGCGTGACACTGGCCGAGATCCGCACCTGTGCGGCGGCGCATCCGGGCGTTTCCGACCCCGCCTTCCTCGAATCGCTGGAAGGGCTGGACCGCTTCGAGGCACGCAAGCGCATCGTGGCGAAGCTGGAGGAGCTGGGGCTGGTCGAGAAGATCGAGCCGCACACCCACCAGGTGCCGCATGGCGACCGCTCCAACGTGCCCATCGAACCTCGGCTGACCTGGCAGTGGTACGCCGATGCCGCCACCCTGGCGAAGCCGGCGATCGAGGCGGTGGAGACCGGCAAGACCGAGTTCGTCCCGAAGCAATGGGAGAACACCTTCTTCGCCTGGATGCGCGACATCCAGCCCTGGTGCATCTCCCGCCAGCTCTGGTGGGGGCACCAGATTCCTGCCTGGTATGCGCCGGACGGCAGCATCTTCGTCGAGGAGAGCGAGGAGGCGGCCAGGGCCGCGGCGCGGGCGAAGTTCGGCCAGGATGTGGTGCTGGAGCGGGACCCGGACGTGCTGGACACCTGGTTCAGCAGCGCGCTCTGGCCCTTCAGCACCCTGGGCTGGCCGGAAAGGACGCCGGAACTGGTCCGCTACTACCCGGGCGATGTGCTGGTGACGGGCTTCGACATCATCTTCTTCTGGGTCGCCCGGATGATGATGATGGGCATCCACTTCATGGGCGACGTGCCATTCAGGCAGGTCTACATCCATGGCCTGGTCCGCGACGAGAAGGGCCAGAAGATGTCGAAGTCCAAGGGGAACGTCATGGACCCCCTGGAACTGATTGACGCCTATGGCGCGGACGCGCTGCGCTTCACCATCTGCGCCCTGACCGGACCGGGGCGCGACGTGAAGCTCGGCCGCAAGCGGGTGGAGGACCACCGCAGCTTCATCACCAAGATCTGGAACGCCGCGCGCTTCCTGGAGATGAACGGCATCGCCGTGCAGAAGGGCTGGGACCCGGCCACCGCCGAGACACCGTTGGCCCGCTGGCTCCTGGATGCCGCGAACCGCGCGGTGGTGGAAGCGACGGCGGCGCTGGAAGCCTATCGCTTCGATGAATACGCGGCGGCCTGCTACCGCTTCGTCTGGAACACCTATTGCGACTGGTTCCTGGAATTCGCCAAGCCGGTGCTCAACGGCCCGGACGGGCCGGCGAAGGACGAGGTCAAGGGCGTGGCGCAGCATGTGCTGGGCATCATCCTGCGCCTGCTGCACCCGGCGATTCCCTTCGTGACCGAGGAATTGTGGGACCGCTTCGGCTATGGGCCGGAATGCAGCCTGATCCGCGAATCCTGGCCGCAGCCCGTGGCGGTGCCGGGTGCCGAGGCGGCGCGGCAGGAGTTGGACTGGGTGGTTTCGCTGATCTCCGAAGTGCGTGCGGTGCGGGCGGAGGTGAACGTGCCGCCTTCCGTCACCACGCCGCTGCTGGTGAAGGATGCCGTGCCCGAAAGCCTGGAACGCGCGGAGCGCTGGATCGAGGCGATTCGCCGCCTCGGCCGCGTCACCGAAATCCAGCCCGTTCCCGGCGACCCGCCGAAGGGCGTTGCCCAGGCGGTGGTGGGCGAAGCGACGGTGATGCTGCCGCTGGCCGGCGTCATCGACTTCGCGGCCGAACGCGCGCGGCTTGCCAAGGAACGCGGCAAGGCCGAGGGCGAGGCGAAGAAGATCGCGGCCAAGCTGGGCAACGCCGATTTCGTCGCCCGCGCCCCGGAGGAGGTGGTGGAGGAGAACCGCGAGCGGCTGGAGGCCGCCCGCGCCGAGATGGCGCGGCTGGATGCCGCGCTCGCCCGCATCGCGGGCTGAGAAGGGAGACGTCCGATGACCGAATGGGACAAGTCGAAGCTGCCCAGCCGCCACACCACAGTGGGGCCGGACCGTGCGCCGCACCGCAGCTACTACTATGCCATGGGCCTGACCGAGGCGGAGATCGCCCAGCCCTTCGTCGGCGTCGCCACCTGCTGGAACGAGGCCGCGCCCTGCAACATCGACCTCGCCCGCCAGGCGCAGAGCGTGAAGAAGGGCGTGAAGGAAGCGCAGGGGACGCCGCGCGAATTCACCACCATCACCGTCACCGACGGCATCGCCATGGGCCACCAGGGCATGAAGTCGTCGCTCGCCAGCCGCGAGGCGATCGCCGATTCGGTGGAGCTGACCATGCGCGGCCATTGCTACGACGCGCTGGTGGGCCTGGCCGGATGCGACAAGTCGCTGCCCGGCATGATGATGGCGATGCTGCGGCTGAACGTGCCCAGCGTCTTCATGTATGGCGGCTCCATCCTGCCCGGCAAGTTCAAGGGCCGGGACGTGACCGTGGTGGATGTGTTCGAGGCGGTGGGCCAGCACGCCGCCGGCAAGATGTCCGACGAGGATCTGCACGAGCTGGAATGCGTCGCCTGCCCGAGCAGCGGCTCCTGCGGCGGGCAGTTCACCGCCAACACCATGGCGACCGTCTCCGAGGCCATCGGCCTTGCCCTGCCGGGATCCGCCGGCACGCCGGCGCCCTATGAGGAGCGGGACCGCTGGGCCTATGAATCCGGCAAGGCGGTGATGGAGTTGGTGCGGCGCAACATCCGCCCGCGCCAGATCGTCACCCGCAAGGCGCTGGAGAATGCCGCGGTGATCGTCGGCGCCACCGGCGGTTCCACCAATGCCGGGCTGCACCTGCCGGCCATCGCGCATGAGGCCGGCATCCTCTTCACCATGGACGACGTGGTGGAGATCATGCGCCGCACGCCCTATATCGGCGACCTCAAGCCGGGCGGGAAATACGTCGCCTACGATGTCTACAAGATCGGCGGCATCCCGGTCATCATCAAGGCGTTGCTGGATGCCGGGCTGCTGCACGGGGACTGCCTGACCGTCACGGGCAAGACCCTGGCGGAGAACCACAAGGATGTGGTCTTCCCGCTGGACCAGGACGTGATCCGCCCCGTGAGCAACGCGATCTCGCCCACCGGCGGCGTGGTCGGGCTGAAGGGCAACCTGGCGCCGGACGGGGCGATCGTGAAGGTCGCCGGCATGCACAAGCTGCGCTTCGAGGGCACGGCGCTCTGCTTCGACTGCGAGGAGGATGCCTTCAAGGCGGTCGAGGATCGCGCCTACAAGGCTGGCGACGTCATCGTCATCCGCTACGAAGGCCCGAAGGGCGGCCCCGGCATGCGGGAGATGCTCTCCACCACGGCGGCGATCTACGGCCAAGGCATGGGAGAGCAGGTGGCGCTGATCACCGATGGCCGGTTCTCTGGCGCGACGCGCGGCTTCTGCATCGGCCATGTCGGGCCGGAAGCCGCGGTGGGCGGGCCGATCGCGCTGCTGCGGAACGGCGACCGCATCGTCATCGATGCCGAGAAGGGCAGCATCGAGATGCTGGTGCCCGAAGAGGAACTGGCGAAGCGCCGCGCCGCCTGGAAGCCGCGCCGCACGGACTACAATTCCGGCGCGCTGTGGAAATACGCCCAATTGGTGGGCCCCGCCCATCTCGGCGCCGTGACCCATCCGGGCGGCGGCGCGGAGACGCATTGCTACGCGGATCAGTAGCGCGTGACCTCGCCGGAGCGGGAAGCCGTTCCCGCTTCGGCTGGCATAGCCTGGGGCGCATCGCCGGAGACGACGCGATGCGCCCTATCGTCTTGCTGGCCGCGGGCCTGGCGGCCTCGCCGGCCCTGGCCCAGCCCGCGCCCGAGCATTGGACCGGCCGCATGCGGTGCGAGGCCCTGCCAGGCCGGACCATGGGGCCGCTGGACGTCGCCTTTGCCCTGACCATCGCCGGCAATCGCGCCCACTATGAACGGAATGTCCGCGACGCGCGCTCGAACGCGCTGGCCAGCGGCTATTGGGAACGGGGCGAGGGCGTGCTCGCGCCGGATGGTACCCTGCGGCTGGAAGGGGGCGCTGCCGCGCAGCGCTGGTCGTACAGCGCCGTCTACGAAGGTCGTCTGGGCCGGGGCAGGGGGGAATTGCAGGGCGCCCAGTTCTGGCAGGACGGCGGCGGCACCTTGCGCCGCGCCTGCGCCATCAACCTGCGGCGGCAGGAGGAACAGGGCCGACCGTAACGCCCATGTCACCGGGGCTTGCCATGGTTTCACCCCGGAATCGGCGTTCTGTCACCCGAAAGCTGCTCCACTGCAGGGGGCTGCGGCCCCGCTGCCGAAGCCAAGGGAGACGATTCGTCATGTTGTCGCGTCTGATTCTGGTCGTCCTCGCCCTCGCGGGCCTGGGCGGCTGCGCCGTTTATCCCGCAACACCGTATTACGGCGGGTACTATGGCGGTTATGGCGGCTATTACAGCGCGCCTTCGGTCTATGTCGCGCCGGCGCGGCCGTACTACTACCGCCCGCGTTGGGGCTATCGTGGTTGGCGCCACTGGTAGGGAGACCGGACATGACACTGCACCGCCGCCGCCTGTTCGGCCTCGCCCTGGCCGGGTTCGGCACCATTCTCCCGCTTGTGCCGAGCGGACCGGCCGAGGCGCAGCCGGTGCCCTATTACCCGCCGATACCGCCGCCGCGCCGGGAAGGCCCGCGCGGACGCCCGCCGGGGCCCCGCATGGTCTGGCAGCCAGGCCACTGGCGATGGGATGGCCGTGGTTATGTCTGGCTTCCCGGCCGGTGGGTCCGGGCGCGGCGCGGCCGCTGGGCGGACGGGCGCTGGGTGCGGCGGCGTGGCGAATGGGTCTGGGTGCCGGGCGGCTGGCGCTGACGCTTCCGCGCTTCACGCAGGCGTCAACGCCTCGGCATGAGACGATGGGGCGCCGAGACAGTTGTTGAGCGATATCGGTCCACAACAGGAGGAAGACCGTATGCGCATCCTTCCCGTTCTTGCCATCCTCGGCGCCGGCTTCGCCGTCACCGCCTGCACCTATGTCGAACGCGAACGCACCCCGCCCACCGTCGTGACGCCGGCCCCGGCCCCGACCGTGGTCACTCCGGCGCCGGCGCCCAGCGTAACGGTGCGCCCGAGCTACTGAGGCCTGTTTCCCGCTTTCCCCTCCCTCGACCAGTGCGGGGGAGGGGCTACGCCATTTCGCACCATACGGGTGCGTGGTCGCTGGGCTGTTCCTCGGCCCTCGCATCGGTATCCACGCCACATTCCCGCAGCCGCTCGGCCAGTTCGGGGCTCAACAGGATGTGGTCGATCCGCAGGCCGCGGTTGGATTCGAATGCCGGGCCGTAGTCCCAATAGGTGAAGGGCGCGTCCTGCGGATGCAGCGCGGCCAGTGCATCCGTCAGACCCAGATGCAGCAGGGCGCGGAACCGGGCGCGGCTTTCCGGCCGCACCAGCGCATCGCTCGCCGGCAGGGCGCCGGGCGCCAGGTCGGCGTCGGTCGGGCAGACGTTGAAATCGCCCAGGATGGCGAAAGGTGAGAAGGCATCCAGCCGCGCCGCCGCTACCGCCGCCAGCCTTTCCATCCAGCGCAGCTTGTAGGCGAAGCCGTCCTCACCGCCGGAATTGCCGTTGGGCAGGTAGATGCCGGCGATCGCCGCGCCTTCCGCCGCCACTTCGATGTAGCGGGCCTGGCTGTCCCCGGCATCGCCGGGCAGGGTTTCGGCAGTCACTTCGAAGGGGATGCGGCCCAGAACCGCCACCCCGTTGCGTCCGCCATGCTGCCCCACCGCATGGGTGCGGTAGCCGAGGTCAGCGAAGTCCAGCCCGGGGAATTCCTCGGTCCGGCACTTGGTTTCCTGGAGGAAGAGCAGATCCGGCTGGTGCCGTTGCAGGAAACGGCGCAGATGCGGCACACGGCGCCGCACCGAATTCACGTTGAAGGTCGCGAGCTTCATGCCGGAAGGCTAGCACGCCGCCGGCCGTTGCGCCCTTACCCGATGGCGAAACTCGCGCCGCAGCCGCAGCCGGAAACCGCCTGCGGGTTCCTCACCGTGAAATGCGCGCCGATCAGCGCCTCGTTCCAATCGAGTTCCGCCCCGGCCAGCAGGTCCAGCGAGACCGGATCCACATAGATCCTCACCGGCGGTACCTCGATCACCAGGTCATCCTCGGCGGCCTGTTCCTCCAGCGCGAAGCCGTACTGGAAGCCGGAACAGCCGCCGGCGCTGACCGAAACCCGCAGCCCGGCACCGGGGCGGCCCTCGCGCGCGGCGATCTCGGCCACCTGTTCGGCGGCGCGGGGGGTGATGCGGAAGCTGGTTGGGGTGGCGTTACCGTGGGACATTCGGGACTCTCCTGGTCCGGAAATATAGGGGTGGCGGCTGGCCGGTTCCAAGCGCCGGCCGCGCATGGCGCGGTTGCGGCGGGGCAGGGGCGCTGGTAATCGCGCCCGCATGTCCGCCGAGCCACGTCCCCAGGACCGCGCGCCTTGGGCTGTCCGGCCCGAATCCTCCCGCGGGCGGCTCTATGCCGAGCCCGGAGGCGATGCCCGTTCGCCTTTCCAGCGGGACCGCGACCGCATCATCCATACCGGCGCCTTCCGGCGGCTGCAGTACAAGACCCAGGTCTTCGTGTTCCATGAAGGCGATTATTTCCGCACCCGCCTGACCCATAGCATCGAGGTGGCGCAGATCGCCCGGTCCATCGCCCGGCAACTCCGCCTCGACGAGGATCTGGCGGAGGCGCTGGCACTGGCGCACGACCTGGGCCACCCGCCCTTCGGCCATGCGGGGGAGGAGGCGCTGGACAGCCAGATGCGCCCCTATGGCGGCTTCGACCACAATGCCCAGAGCCTGAAGGTCGTCACGAGCCTGGAGCACCGCTACGCCGCTTTCGACGGCCTGAACCTGAGCTGGGAAACCCTGGAGGGCCTGGCCAAGCACAATGGCCCGGTGCGCCGCCCCGCGCCCTACCTGGCGGAATACGACCGGCTGCACCCGCTGGAACTGGGCAGCCATGCCTCGGCCGAGGCGCAGGTGGCGGCGCTGGCCGATGACATCGCCTACAACAACCATGACCTGGACGATGGCGTCCGCGCCCGGCTCTTCACCCTGGAGGAAGCCGGCTCCCTCCCGCTGATCGGCGAGGCGCTGGAGGAGGTACGACAGGCGCACCCCAACCTGGCGCCGGACCGGCTTACCACCGAAACGGTGCGCCGCGTCATCAACCGCATGGTCATTGACGTGGTGGCCGAGGCGGGGCGCCGCATCGCGGCCCTGGCGCCGCGCAGCGCCGACGACATCCGCGCCGCGCCCGGGCCCGTCATCGCCTTCTCCACCGCCATGCAGGCGGCCAATCAGGAGGTCCGCGATTTCCTCTTCGAAAGGATGTATCGCCACTGGCGCGTCAACCGGGCGATGCAGAAATCCAAGCGGGTAAGCCAGATGCTGTTCCAGTTGCTGCACGGCGGGCCGCAGATGCTGCCGGATGAATGGCGCCGCCGCGCCGGCGAGCCGGGCAGCCCGCAATGCGCCAGGGTGGTGTGCGACTACATCGCCGGCATGACCGACCGCTACGCGCTGGAAGAGCACCGGCGCCTGACCGATCCCAACATCCCCGGCTGAGTTCGAGGCCATGACCCAGGACATCTTCGCGGCGCTCCGCGCCCGTACCATCGCCGCCCTGCGCGAGCTGCTGCCCGAACTGCCCGAGGAGGCCCTGGCCCGCGTGCAGATGGAGCCGCCGCGCGACGCCGCGCATGGCGACATGGCGACCAATGCCGCCATGGTGGTGGCCAAGGCGGCGCGCCAGGCGCCGCCGAAGCTGGCCGCGGCGCTGGCGGAAAGGCTGGCGGCGCTGCCGGAAGTGGCTTCCGCCGCCCCGGCCGGACCCGGCTTCGTCAACCTCCGCCTGCGCGAGGAATTCCTGCGCGCCCAGCTCCCCGCCATCCTGGCGGCCGGCGAATCCTATGGCGACGGCACGGTCGGCGCCGGGCGGAAGGTGGATGTGGAGTATGTCTCCGCGAACCCCACCGGGCCGATGCATGTCGGCCATTGCCGCGGCGCGGTGGTGGGGGATGCGCTGGCCAACCTGCTCGCCAAGGCGGGCTGGGACGTCACCAAGGAATACTATGTCAACGATGCCGGGGCGCAGGTCCTCGCGCTCGCCTATGCCGCCTACTGGCGCTACCTCCAGGCGCTCGGCACCAGCCTGACCGAGGATGAATACGCCCAGTCCATCCCGGGCGGGCTGCAGTACCGCGGCGAATACCTCATCCCGGTGGGGGAGGCGCTGCGGGAACGCTTCGGCGCCTCCCTGGCCGAGCCGGACCTGACCCCGGCTGGCCCCTCCCACTGGCTGGAGACGGTGCGGAGCTTCACCATCGAACGCATGATGGAGGCGATCCGCGACGACCTGGCCGCGCTCGGCGTCAACCAGGAAGTCTTCATCTCCGAACGCCATCTGGTGGAGGAAGGCAAGCTGGAGCAGGCCGAGGCGCTGCTCGCCGGCCAGGGCCTGATCTATACCGGCGTGCTGGAACCTCCCAAGGGCAAGACGCCGGAGGACTGGGAGCCGCGGCCGCAGGAGCTGTTCCGCGCCACCCAGTTCGGCGACGAGGTGGACCGGCCGCTGCGCAAATCCGACGGCAGCGGCACCTATTTCGCCAACGACATCGCCAACCACCTGCACAAGATCGAACGCGGCTTCGCCGAGCTTATCCATGTCTGGGGCGCCGACCATGGCGGCTATGTCAAGCGCATGCAGGCGGCGGTGAAGGCGCTGAGCGGCGGCAAGGTCTCGCTGGAGGTGGTGCTGACCCAGATCGTCCATGTGGTGAAGAACGGGGAGCCGGTGCGCATGTCCAAGCGCGCCGGCACCTATGTGACGCTGCGCGACCTGATCGACGAGGTCGGCCGGGATGCGGTGCGCTTCACCATGCTGACCCGCAAGGCCGATGCCCAGATGGAATTCGACCTGGACAAGGTGGTGGAGCAGAGCCGCGACAATCCGGTCTTCTATGTGCAATACGCCCATGCCCGCTGCCGTTCCGTGCTGCGTCAGGTCGAGGACCCGGCCCCGGAGGCACTGGCCACGGCACCGCTGGAGGCCCTGACGGACCCGGCCGAACTGGCGCTGATCCGCCGGCTGGCCTCCTGGCCGCGCACCGTGGAAGCCGCCGCGCTGGCGCGGGAGCCTCATCGAATCGCCTTTTTTCTCCATGACTTGGCGAGCGATTTTCATATACTGTGGAACCGGGGCCGTGAGGACGCGACCCTGCGGTTCATTCGGGGGGATGAACCGGAAGCAACCCGGGCACGTCTCGCGCTCGTCGCGGCCACCGCGTCGGTCATCCGTTCCGGCCTGGCCGTGATGGGCGTTACCCCGGTTGAGGAAATGCGCTAGGGCAGGCCACCCACCCCGGGGGGCTGGTCTGCGCAAGCGGGTTCATAAGGTGGCGGGGTACGCGGCCTGGCCGGCGCCCCCGCCTTAGCCGGCAGGGGGGCTGGTCATGAGCGATCTCATCGTTCCGTCCTATCGGGTACGCCCGGAGCGTTCCGCGACGTCCGGCCGGATGCTGGCGGTCGCCGGCGGCATGCTTGGGATGCTGGCGCTGGGCGGCGCGATCTTCTGGGGCCTCTCCCGCATGGGCCCCCGGCCGGTGCCGCTGATCGAGCCCGATCCGCGACCCATCAAGGTGAAGCCGGAGGAGCCCGGAGGGCTGGTGGTGCCCAACCAGAACGAAACCATCTTCGACCGCCCCGGCCCGGCGCAACGCCGCGAGGATCCGTCCGCTGCCGCCCGGCTGGCGCCGCCGCCCGAGGCTCCGGCGCTCGACCTGCTGCGGCTGCACCAGCAACCCC
>JAEWCI010000148.1 GCA_023390705.1 Pseudomonadota bacterium | reverse complement strand
TGCGCGCCACGATGGGCCTCCATAGTCGAAAAGCGGCCCGGGCGGGGACTTCGCCCCGCACCGCCCGCCCACAAGGGTTCAGGGAATCGCTGCTATCGGGGCGGACAAATGAGCAATCCGGAGGGTTTTTGCAAGCACTAAGGATGGGGCGGCCATGCATGGGTCGCAGGGCGGCTACTCGCCCCTGATCCCCAGGCGCCGGACCAGTTCTCCATAGCGGTTCGATTCCACCGCGGTCCAGGCCACGAGCCCGGCCGGGTCGCTCGCCACCGACTCGGCCCC
Organism: Pseudomonadota bacterium; assembly: GCA_023390705.1. Taxonomy (GTDB): domain Bacteria; phylum Pseudomonadota; class Alphaproteobacteria; order Acetobacterales; family Acetobacteraceae; genus JAEWCI01. Next base: position 30,234 of record JAEWCI010000148.1, on the reverse strand, counting down.
AAGCTGCGGCAGCCGCTCCCGCATGGCGGGGGCGAACAGGATCTCCCGCATTTCCCGGGCAAGCCTGTCACGGATACCGTCCGGCAGGCCGCGCGGCCGGACCAGGGCATGCCAGGAGGGCATGCCAGGTCGGTACCTCCACCCGGGAGAAGCCGGCTTCCGCCATGCTGGGCGTCTCCGGCAGGGTCGGCCAGCGCTTGCCATAGGCGATCGCCAGGGGGTGGATGTTGCCGCCCTGCATGCCAGGCATGCCGGCGGCCAGGGCCGGCAGGTTGCCGATTTCGCCATCCTTGCTTCCCTGGGCCTCCCTGGCCTGGCCCGGCCGGGAACGCCTGTTCCGCCCGGGCGTTGCCCGGCGACAGGAGGATGCCGTGGCTGCAGGATTCCCGGTCTACCGCTATGAGATCTCCCGGCCCGGCGCCGCGCCGGAAACCCGTTATTCCTTCATGCCGGTGAAGCCTGGTGGCTATGCCGGCAACGACGAGCCCTCGGACGCCCATCCCATGGGCAACGAAGCCGCCAATGCCGGCCAGATGCACCCGGCTGGCCATGTCGAGGCGCCGGAGGGCAGCCGTATCGCCTCGATGGAGCCGCCGATCCTGGAGATTCCCGGCCAGGGCAATGTTGATCTGCTGACGATCATCCAGGAAGGACGGGAGGCGGCACCGGAACTTGGTCACCTGGTCCGCTGGCGGCCGGCTTGAAGCACCTTTCACGGGAGGGCCCCGGTGCCTGGACCGGCAGGTCGCTGATCTAGCGAAGCACCAGTTCCATCTGCCCATCCGTCGCCAACTGAGATGCCAGCAGCACATGCCCATGGGCCTGGGCGTGGTCGGCGGCTGTCCGGCCAGCGGCGTCGCACCGGGCAGGGTCGGCGCCATACTGCAGCAGCAACGCCACCATCTCGTCATGGCCGGCGGCGGCGGCCAGCATCAGCGCCGTGGTATCGCCCTCACGCGGCAGGTGCGGCAGGTGGCAAAGATCAGCCAGGCAGCTACGTACCGTCGCCAAATCGTTGTGCTTCACGGCTTCCAGGAAGTCCCTGTCCATCAGTCCATACCTCCCCATGACAGTAACGCCGCAGCCTCACGAGAGTTGTTCGATGCAGCGATGACCGGCAGGATCGGATACGGAACCGGAGGAATGGCGCCATGGACGTGACGATCTGGCACAATCCCAATTGCGGCACCTCCCGCAAGGTGCTGGCCGCGCTGCGCGAAGCCGGGCGGGAGCCGCATGTGGTGGAATACCTGAAGACCGCGCCGGACGAGGCAACCCTGCGCGCCGCCCTGAAGGCCGCGGGCATGACCGCCCACGAACTGCTCCGCCGCAAGAACACCCCCTGGCAGGAACTGGGGCTCGACCGGCCGGGAGTGACCGAGGCGGAGATCATCACCGCCATGCAGGCCCATCCGGTGCTGATCGAGCGCCCCATGGTCATCACCCCGAAGGGTGCGGCGCTCTGCCGGCCGCCGGAAAAGCTGGCCGCCCTGCTGTAGGCCGGGCGCGGCCAAGGCGGCAGCGCCAGCGGCGTGAGTTCTCCCGAAGGCCCGCAAGGCGCAGCCGGATCGTGATCACGGTGCTGCCGGGCAAGGAAGGGCTTGCCCGCGGCGGCAGCCGGGGGGAGAAGGCGGCGGTCGCCGCAAGTCCCGGGATAATGCCATGTCCGACCGCCTTTCCCTCCCCAAGGACCGCATCCGTGTGCTGCTGCTCGAAGGTGTTTCCGACAGCGCCGTCGGGTTGTTCGGTGCCGCCGGCTACGCCAGCGTCACCCGTCTCGCCAAGGGGCTGGAAGGTGCCGCGCTGGCCGAAGCGCTGCAGGGCGTCCACATCCTTGGCATCCGTTCCCGCACGCAACTGACGGCCGAGGCGCTGGAGGCCGCGGACCGCCTGATGGCCGTGGGCTGCTTCTGCATCGGCACCAACCAGGTGGATCTGGAGGCAGCGCGGGAGCGCGGCATCCCGGTGTTCAACGCCCCCTTCTCCAACACCCGCAGCGTGGCGGAGCTGACGATGGGCGAGATCGTCATGCTGCTGCGCGCCATCCCGGACCGCTCCCGCTCCGCGCATCAGGGGGGCTGGGACAAATCCTCGGCCGGCAGCCATGAGGTGCGCGGCCGCACGCTGGGCATCGTCGGCTTCGGCAATATCGGCAGCCAGGTTTCGGTACTGGCGGTATCCTTCGGCATGCGCGTCCTCTACTGGGACCACACGGCCAAGCTGCCGCACGGCAATGCCCGTCCCTGCGCCAGCCTGGCGGAGCTGCTGGCCGAGGCCGATATCGTGACGCTCCATGTGCCGGAGACACCCGAGACCATCGGCATGATCGGCGCGGAGCAACTGGCGCTGATGAAGCCGGAGGCGCTGCTCATCAACAATGCCCGCGGCACCGTGCTGGATCTGGACGCTGTGGCGGCGGCGCTGCGGGAGAACCGCCTGGGCGGCGCGGCGGTGGATGTCTTTCCCCGGGAACCGGCCCGCAATGGCGAGCCCTTCGTCACCCCCCTGCAGGGCCTGCGCAACGTCATCCTCACGCCGCATATCGGCGGCAGCACTGAGGAAGCGCAGGAGCGCATCGGCGAGGAAGTGGCCCGCAAGCTGGTGGATTATTCCGACACCGGCGCGACGCTCGGCGCGGTGAACTTCCCCCAGGTGCAGTTGCCGGCGCGGCCGACCGGGGCGCGCTTCATGCATGTGCACCACAATGTCCCCGGCATACTGGGGGCAGTGAACGCCGTCTTCTCCCGACGTGGCATCAACATCGCCGCGGAATACCTCCAGACCGATGCCGCGATCGGCTATGTCGTGGTGGACTCCGGCGCCGCGCATGACGCGGATGCAGTCCTGGCGGAATTGCGCGGCCTGCCCGGCACCATTCGCGCCCGGATCCTTTACGAACGCGCATGACCCCGTATTGACGCAGGTCATGCAATCCGTCCCGGTTTCGCGCCACATTCTTTCCGCGCCGTCGCCCTGAAGGCGGTGCGGCCCAGGCAGCAGGTGGAGGATTTCCATGCAGGCACGGGAGTTGATGTCGAGCAACCTGGTGGTGGTGCCGCCAGAGATGCCCGTGGTGGCGGTGGCCGAGCTGATGGCCGCGCGCGGCGTTTCCGGCGTGCCGGTGGTGGACGCCGAAGGCCGGCCGCTCGGGATCGTGACCGAAGGCGACATGATCCGCCGCCTGGCGGACCAGCCGCCCGGTCCGCTGGGCTGGTTCCTCGGCCTCTTCAAGGAAGCCGAGCCGATGATCCGCCGCTATGCCAAGGCGCATGGCAAGACGGCGCGGGATGTCATGACGCCGAACCTGGTCACGGTAGAGGAATCCGCCCCGGTCGAGGAGATCGCCCGGTTGATGGAACAGCACGCCATCCGCCGCGTGCTGGTGCTGCGCGAAGACAGGCTGGCCGGCCTGGTCAGCCGTGCCGACCTGCTGCGCGCCGTCCTGCGCCCTGCCGCTGCCCCGGATACGAAGCCGCAGAACGACCGCGAAATCCTGCGCGCGGTGATCAAGGCGATGCGCGAACAGCCCTGGACCGATACCTTCTGGGTCTTCCCCGACGTGCATGACGGGGTGGTGACCTTCTACGGCTTCGCCCGGTCGGAGGTGATGCGGGAGGGGCTGAAGGTGCTGGCCGGCGGGCTGCCCGGCGTGCGCGGCGTGGAGGACAAGCTCACCCCGATGCCGGTCTATCTGCGCTTCACCCCCTGAACCGGAGCACAGCCGGCGCGGTGCCCGACACTGCACCGGCTGCTGTCATGGCGCCGCCGCGCGCCCCGTTCAGCGGATTGGCGGGGCGTACATCAGCCCGCCGCGGGTCCACAGGTCGTTCAGGCCACGGCGCAGCTTGATCGGGCTGCCCTGGCCCAGGTTGCGCTCGAAGACCTCGCCGTAGTTGCCCACCGCCTTGATGGCGTTGTAGGCCCACCGGCGGTCCAGCCCCATCACCGGCCCATGGTCGCCGGAATCGCCCAGGAGGCGGCGCACCTCCGGGTTGGCGTGGTTCAGGAAGCTGTCCAGATTGGCCTGGGTGATGCCCAGTTCCTCCGCGGTCACCAGGGCGAAGAAGGTCCAGCGGACGATGTCGAACCACTGGTCGTCGCCGTGCCGCACCACCGGGGAATGCGGTTCCTTGCTGATGATGTCCGGCAGGATGACATGCTCCTCCGGATCGGTGAAGGAAGCGCGCAGGCCGGCGAGTTGCGACGCATCGGGGTAATAGGCGTCGCAGCGGCCGGACTGGTAGGCGCGGCGGGTTTCGTCATTCTGCTCGAACACCACCGGCTGGTACTGGACATTGTTGGTCCGCGCCCAGTCGGCCAGGTTCAGCTCGTTGGTCGAGCCCGCGGTGACGCAGATGGAGGCGCCTTCCAGCTCCAGCGCCCTGTTCAGGTTCAGCGAGCGGCGGACCAGGAAGCCCTGGCCGTCATAGAAATTGATGGCGGTGAAGTTCAGCCCGTTGGCCGTGTCGCGCGACTGGGTCCAGGTGACGGTGCGGATCAGCACGTCCACCTGGCCGGATTGCAGCGCCGGCAGCCGCGCCTGGGTGGTCAGCGGCACCCAGCGGATTCTCTCGGCATCGCCCAGCGTGGCGGCGGCGATGGCGCGGCAGAGGTCGTTGTCGATACCGCGATAGACCCCGCGGCTGTCCGGCAGGGAGAAGCCGGCGGCGCCGGTGGAGGTGCCGCAGACCAGCAGGTTGCGGGACTTCACCGCGGCCAGGGTCGGCCCGGGGGCCTGTGGCTGGGACTGCGCCCCGGCCCCGTCCGGCACGCCAATGGCAAGGCCGGCGGCAAGCGCCGCGGCGATCAGAAGCCTGTGCATGTTCGTCCCCCGCCTGGCAGCCCTAAACCGGACCGCGCCCGGCATGGTGGCGCGAGGGACGACGACTGTTCAACCCCCCAGCGCAACCACTTGGGCCGCAGCGGGAACAGCGCCATGCTCCGCCGGCACCCCCGCGCGGCAGCACCAGAAGAGGCCGGCGGAAGCGCAGCCCCCTCAGCAGGCTTCCGCGACGAAGCGCCGGCTGGGTGCGACGAACTCCTCCTGCGCTGCGATGGTCAGCAGTTCCGGCGCGCCGGCTTCCGCGGTGCGGCGCAACAGGCCGAAGACGGAGGAAGCAGCCGCCTCCAGCGCCGGCCGCGCGGCACCACAGCGCAGATGGTGGAAAAGGAAGAGCGCGGCGATGGCATCGCCGGCGCCATGGGCCGAGATCGGCAGCAGGGGCGTGCGCAGCCGCCAGCAGGCGCCATCCTCCGCCGCCAGCAGGTCGATCGCCTCCGCGGGCGTGTCATCGGCGCGCAGGCTGGTGAGCAGCACGCAGCGCGGGCCGCGCGCCTGCAGCGCCGCGACGGCGGATTTCGCGGCGCCGAGCGTGCCGGCCTCCTGACCGCTCAGCCATTCCAGCTCGAAGCGGTTGGGCGTGAGGATGTCGGCCAGGGGCAGCGCCCGGTCGCGGAAGAAATCGGCAATGCCGGGCCGCACATAGACCCGCCCGGCATCGCCGATCACCGGGTCGCAGCACCACAGCGCCCGCGGATTCGCCGCCTTCACCTGGCGCACCGCATCGAGGATCGCCTCCCCGGTGCCGAGGTCGCCGAGATAGCCGGAAAGCACGGCATCGCACTGCCCCAGCATGCCGCGTTCGGCGATGCCCTGGACCAGGTCGCGGATCAGCGCCGGCGGGGTGGCGGCGCCGCGGAAGCCGCCATGGCCGGGATGGTTGGAGAACTGCACGCTGTGCACCGCCCAGACCTCGGCGCCCAGCCGCTGCAGCGGGAAGACGGCGCTGGCATTGCCGACATGGCCGTAGGCGACCCAGGACTGGATGGAGAGGATGTTCATCGTGCGCCCTGGCTATGCGGCCGCCTGCCCGGCCGGGTCAATGCGGCCCCGGGCAGCCCGGCCCGGCACCGTGCAGCGCAGGGAAGCCGTCCGCCCCGGCCCATTCGGGTTCCGGTTGCGCCGGGGGATGGCTTCGCCTATAGGCGCCCCTCCCCGCGGCCGGTCACAGTCGGCCGCCCGTCCTTCGCGAGCGTGCCATGAAACCCGACACCCACCCGGAATACCACGAGATCAACGTGATCATGACCGACGGGACGCAGTTCACCACGCGCTCCTGCTACGGCAAGCCGGGTGACACGCTGCGGCTGGACATCGACCCGAAATCCCATCCGGCCTGGACCGGCGTGCAGCGCATCATGGATACCGGCGGCCAGGTGGCGAAGTTCAATAAGAAGTTCGCCGGCATCGGCATGCGCAAGAAGTAGGCTCGGTTCTCGGGCTCCGCGACCGGGCGCCGCCCCCTTGAAACGGGGGGCGGCGCTTTCCATTTGTGCCCGTGCCGGGGGCGCCCTGATGGGGCCCCGGCGTGGACCGGTTCAACCGCAGCCCGTTCGGGGGCGGCAGGCCCGGTCCGCAGGACCCAATGGACCTTGCTTCCTCAAGGAGGTTCCCCGAGCCATGAATGCTCTCGACTTCTCCCCCCTGTTCCGTTCCGCCATCGGCTTCGACCGGCTGGTGCGCCAGCTCGACCTGGCCCGCGCCACCGCGGAGTCGCAGGGTTATCCGCCCTACAACATCGAAAAGACCGGTGAGGACAGCTACGTCCTGACCATGGCCGTCGCCGGCTTCGCCCCGCAGGATCTTGAGATCACCGCGCGGGAGAACACGCTGACCGTGTCCGGCCGCGGCGCCCAGAACGACGAGGGCCGCAGCTTCCTCCACCGCGGCATTGCCGGCCGCGCCTTCGAGCGCCGCTTCGTGCTGGCCGACCACATCGTGGTCGAGGGTGCGAATCTGGAGAACGGCCTGCTGCACATCTCGCTGAAGCGGGTGGTGCCCGAGGCGCTTCGCCCGCGCCGTATCGAGGTGCAGGCCAGCCGTCCGGCGCTGGCCGCGAACGAGCAGGCTCCGCAGGAACAGGCGGCCTGAACATCGCTGCTGGCCGGGGCTTTCCCCCACCCCCCCTCCCCGGCCTGACAGCCGCGAAGGGCGCCGACCGCAGGGTCGGTGCCCTTTTGCCTTGCCTCTGATTCCGGCGCATTTCCACGCCGGTTGAGCGCATGCGTTCAACGGTACATTTCGGCCAGGATCGTTATGGCTTGCGGAACACCGCGTCGGCCGCGCTGCGCTGCGCCTGCCGGGCCAGGATGGCGGCTTCGGCCCGGCCGATCTCGGCCCGCAGCGATTCGATGTAGTCACGCAATTCCGCCACGTCCCAGCGGTCCAGCACCGCGGGGGTGAAGCGCGGCGGGTGGCGGGGGCGGTCCTCTTCCTCGGTCATCCTGTCCCTCATTTGCTGCTTCCCAGGGCCGTCGGGCTTTGACCCGGCCCCATCGCCTCTCTATATGCCATGACAAGCCGCGGCGGGGACGCCCGGGTCCCGCACGGGGCGTGGCCGCCGCCCGGTGGGGGCAGCGATGCTCCCGCTCCGCAGACAAGGTTGCCGCAATGCCTCAACCCCTGATGCCGAAGGCCACCGCCGTGTGGCTTATCGAGAAGACTTCCCTCACCTTCGAGCAGATCGCCGATTTCGTCGGCATGCACCCGCTGGAAGTGCAGGCGATAGCGGATGGCGAGGTGGCGCAGGGCATCATCGGTTACGACCCGGTGGCCAATGGCCAGGTGACCCGGGAGGAGATCGCCCGCTGCGAGGCAAACCCGGCCCTGCGCCTGCACCTGGTGGAATCCGCCCTGCCCGCCCCCAAGGCCCGCAGCCGTGGTGCCCGCTACACCCCGGTTTCCAAGCGCAACGACCGGCCTGATGCCATCGCCTGGGTGCTGCGCCACCATCCGCAGCTTTCCGATGCGGCGGTGAGCAAGTTGCTCGGCACCACCAAGGAAACCATCGCCAAGGTGCGCGACCGCACCCATTGGAACAGCGCCAACATCAAGCCGCGCGACCCGGTGATCCTTGGCCTGTGCAGCCAGTCCGACCTGAATGCCGCGCTGATTGCCGCCGGCGAGAAGCCGGGCACCCTGCCGCCGCCGGTCGAGGATGCGGTGGAGGAACCGGGCGCCAGCCTGTAGCGCGGAAGGCGGTTGGTGCCTGCCGTCAACCGCTCTCCTCCGGCAGATCCGGCAGAGCGGCACGATGGTCCTGCCTCTGCCGCCGCCCGGCCCTTTGCCCCCGCTTCGCGATTCGCGGCTCCGCTCCACTTGGCCCATCCGTGCCGCCCGATGCCGCTGCCTCCCGGTGGCGGGCCCAGGGCTCCGGCCCGGATGGGTCCAGGCGGAGCGGGCGGCTTAGCAATCCGGCTTGCGCAGCCGCTCGATCTCTTCCTTCAGCTTCAGTTTTTCCCGTTTCAGCCGGGCCAGCGTGGCCTCATCCGGTCGCGGCCGCGCATCCTCCTGGGCGATCTCCCGTTCCAGCGTGGCATGCCGATCTTCGAGGGCGCGAAGCCGGGGCGGGTGGTTCATGCGGCATTTCCTTTCGGCTTGGGCGCGGTTCGCCGCCGGATCGGGTTGCGACCTGCTGTGCGCCCGCGCCCGGACATGGTAATGGCGCGCCGGTCCCCGATACACCTGTAATCCGACGGTCCTGATCCCATGCTCGCCGACCGTGATTCCCTGTTACGCCGCCTGCACGAAATGCGCACCGAGCACCGTGACCTCGATACGGTGATCGCGCGGCTGGAGGGTAACCTGGCGGACCAGCTTCAGGTGCAGCGACTGAAGAAGCGCAAGCTGAAGCTGAAGGATGAGATCGCCTGGCTGGAGAGCCGCCTTGTCCCCGACATCATCGCCTGAAGGCACCCCGCTGGTCGGGGTTATCATGGGCAGCCGCTCCGATTGGGAGACGATGCGCCATGCCGCGGAAATCCTTGCCGCGCTTGGAGTGCCGCACGAAACCCGGGTGGTGTCCGCCCATCGCACGCCGGAACGGCTCTTCGCCTATGCCAGCGGTGCCGCCGGACGGGGCCTGAAGGTCATCATCGCCGGGGCCGGCGGGGCGGCACATCTGCCTGGCATGGCGGCTTCGATGACCTGCCTGCCCGTGCTCGGCGTGCCGGTCGAAAGCCATGCGCTGAAAGGCATGGACAGCCTTCTCTCCATCGTCCAGATGCCGGGCGGCGTGCCGGTGGGTACGCTGGCGATCGGCAAGGCGGGCGCCATCAATGCCGGGCTGCTGGCCGCCGCCATCCTGGCGCTGGCGGACCCCGCCCTGGCACGGCGAATGGCCGAATGGCGCGCAGCCCAGACCGCCGGCGTTCCCGAGACCACGCAATGAGCTCCATGGACCCGCTGCCGCCGGGGGCCACGATCGGCATCCTCGGTGGTGGCCAGCTTGGCCGCATGTCGACGCTTGCGGCCGCCCGGCTTGGCTACCGCTGCCACGTCTTCGCCCCCGACATCGATGGCCCCGGCATGCAGGTGGCCGCCGAGCGCACCGTGGCGGAATACGAGGATGAGGCGGCCCTGGCCCGCTTCGCTGCCGCGGTGGACGTGGTGACCTTCGAATTCGAGAATGTCCCCGCCGCGACGCTGGCGGCCCTTGCCCCGCTGGCGCCCTGCCGCCCCGGGGTGGAGGTGCTGCGGATCTGCCAGGACCGGCTTGAGGAAAAGCGCTTCCTGGCGCGTGCCGGGGTGGCGGTGGCACCATGGCGGGCGGTGCAGAGCGAGGCGGAGCTTTTCCAGGCCATCGCCGAGATTGGCCTGCCGGCGGTGCTGAAGACCACCAGGCTTGGCTATGACGGCCGCGGCCAGGCGGTGCTGCGCAGCGCCGCCGATGCCGCCGCGGCCTATGCCCGGCTGGCGCCGAAGCCGCTGATACTGGAAGGTTTCGTGCCCTTCACCGCGGAGCTTTCCGCCATCGTCGCCCGCGGGGTGGATGGCCAGGTGGCGGTCTATGACGCGGTGGAGAATCGCCATCGCCACCACATCCTCGACCTTTCCTTCGCTCCCGCCCGGGTTCCGGCGGCTGTGGCCGCGGCGGCGCGGGACAATGCCGCGCGCGTGGCGAAGGCGCTGGATTTGGTCGGCGTGCTCGCGCTGGAAATGTTCCTGCTGCCGGATGGCAGGCTGCTCGGCAACGAGATCGCGCCCCGGCCCCATAACACCGGCCACTGGACCATGGATGGCTGCATTGCCAGCCAGTTCGAGCAGCACATCCGGGCTGTCGCCGGGCTGCCCCTGGCCGATTCCACCAGGCATCACGACGTGGTGATGAAGAACCTGGTCGGGCCTGAAGGGCTGGCGCTCTGGCCAAGGCTGGTCGCGACCCCCGGAGTGGCGCCGCATCTCTACGGCAAGGCCGAGGCCCGGCCGGGCCGGAAATTGGGCCACGCCAATAGGTTGCTGCCACTTGGCAGCCTGGCGGTGATGGACGACGCGGCGGCCCTGGAAGGGCTGTGATGAATTTGCCATCCGCCGTTGTGGCTTGCTTGCAACATCGATGCGGAATTGGTCGGTTCACCCGTGCCATGATCCGCTGGTGGTGTTAGGTTGCATTCACGCAGCGCTGGAGTCGTGGCCCGGTCTGGGACACAGAGCGTGGGTTCGGCGCCGCGACGTAGAGCCTTGATAGATCGAGGAGAGAGAGGATGAGCCTCAGGAAGGCCCTTCTGGCCGCGACGGTTCTGTCGCTGCCGCTGGCGGCGCAGGCGCAGCCTGTGTCGGGCCTGTATGTCGGCGCCGGCGTCGGTGCGAATTTCCGGCACGATGCGACCGACAGCGGCTTCAAGGCCACCACCACCGATGTGGGCTGGGTCGGGCTCGGCAGCATCGGCTGGGGCTTCGGCAACGGCCTTCGCGCCGAAATCGAAGGCAACTACCGCCACAATGATGTGGACAGCGTCCGCATCAACGGCGTGCGCGCCGCGGGCCGTTCCGGCTACCTGCGCACCTATGGCGTGATGGCGAACGTCCTGTACGACTTCAACGGCCTCGGCTGGCCGGTGACGCCGTATGTCGGCGCCGGTGTCGGCTATGCCTGGAGCGCCGTGGACAACATGCGCGGCCAGATCGGCAACACCCGCTTCCGCCTCAACGACGATGAGGGCGTGTTCGCCTATCAGGCTATCGTTGGCCTCTCCTACAGCCTGGGCAGCATGGTCCCCGGCCTGGCGCTGACCACCGAATACCGCTTCTTCGGCACCATGGAGCCGAAGCTGACCGGCGCCGTGCAGGTTGGCAACGCGCCGGCTGTCGCCGCCAGGGTTGAGCCGACCAACTACAACCACTCGGTCCTGGTCGGCCTGCGCTACAACTTCGGCGTCGCCCCGGCCCCGGTGGTGCAGCCGCAGCCGCAGGTGCAGCCGCCGCCGCAGGTCGCCCGCACCTACCTGGTCTTCTTCGACTGGGATCGCGCCGACCTGACCGCCCGCGCCCGCGAGATCATCGCCGAGGCCGCGCGCAACTCGAAGACCGTGGCGGCGACCCGCATCGAAGTGGCCGGCCACGCCGACCGCTCCGGCACGCCGCAGTACAACCAGCGCCTGTCGCAGCGCCGTGCGGACGCCGTGGCGGCCGAACTGGTGCGCAACGGGGTTGAGCGCAGCGCCATCGGCGTCACCGCCTTCGGTGAGAGCCGCCCGCTGGTGCCGACCGCCGACGGCGTGCGCGAGCCGCAGAACCGCCGCGTCGAGATCGTGCTGCGCTGAGCGCACACGGTCCGTCGCGAACGGCTTGGGAAGGCCGCCTTCGGGCGCCCTTTCTTTTTTGCGAGCATCTTGTTGTGACCATTAGGACACAGTCGCCGCGGAGTTGAGGGAAGGACAGAACCGCAACGGCTCCCCCGCATTGACCCGTTGAACGCGGCCGCACCACGCGGCCGACCGACGGGAGACAGCACATGAGCCTACGCAAGGCCCTTCTGGCGGCCACCATGCTGACCCTGCCCGCCGCAGCAATGGCGCAGCCGGTCAGCGGCCTCTACATCGGCGCCGGCTTCGGCTGGAACCAAGTGCAGACCGGTGATCTCGAACTCCGCAACGGCTTCGCCGGCCTTCCCCCAGGCACCGCCTTCCGCCGCAATGGGCGGGCCGTCTACGACCCCGGCTTTGTCGGCGTGCTCAGCCTGGGTTGGGGCTTCGGCAACGGCCTGCGCGCGGAAATCGAAGGCAATTACCGGCAGAATGACATCGAGAAGATCGGCGGCTTCGGCAACGGCCTTTTCGGCAAGCCCAATGGCCTGCAGCGCAGCTACGGCGTCATGGGCAATGTCTTCTATGATTTCGATCTGGCAAACTTCGGCATGGGGCCCAGCACCATCCAGCCCTATATCGGTCTCGGTGCGGGCTATGTCTGGACCGAATGGCTGAACGTCCGGGCAGCGGGGCTGACCACCGGCCTCGGCCTCACCGCGGACGACACCGCCGGCCGCTTCGCCTATCAGGCCATCATCGGCGCCGCCATGCCGCTGACGATGTGGGGCATACAGGGCCTATCTCTGACGGCGGAATACCGTTTCCTCGGCACGATACCCCAGGCGATGCCGGTGGAAGTGCGCAACCCGATCGGCCAGATCGTCAGCCGCGGCAAGCTGGACGTGGACAACTATAACCACTCCATCCTGCTCGGCCTGCGCTATGCGTTCAACCAGCCGGCCCCGCCGCCCCCGCCGATGGCCCCGGCCCCGGCCCCGGCCCCGGCGGCTGCGCCAGCGCGCACCTATCTGGTCTTCTTCGACTGGGATCGCGCCGACCTGACTGCCCGCGCCCGGGAGATCATTGCCGAGGCCGCGCAGAATTCCCGCCGCGTGCAATCCACGCGCATCGAGGTGGCCGGCCATGCCGACCGCTCCGGCAGCCCGCAATACAACCAGCGCCTGTCGCAGCGCCGCGCGGAGGCCGTTGCGGCCGAACTCGTCCGCAATGGCGTCAGCCGAAACGACATCGGCATTACCGCCTTCGGCGAAAGCCGCCCGCTGGTGCCAACTGCCGATGGCGTGCGCGAGCCGCAGAATCGCCGCGTCGAAATCGTGCTGCGCTGACCACCAAGTGGCAGAGGCACCACCGGTTCCCCTGCCACTCTCCCCTACCTTCCCGGCTCATGGATCCGCCCCTCGCTGCCCCAGGCCGCGAGGGGCAGCGTTGTTCAGCGACGGGGCCGCGCCGCGGCACTGCGGATCGGGCAGGCCTCGGCGTTGTAGACGCCGCTCGGCTGTGGCCGTTCGGAAGCGTAGCGGGCCAGCTCCCTGCCATTCGGCAACGCCAGCACCTGCTGCCAGACCGGCGCCATGTTGTTGCAGAAGGCTGCCCCCTGGCGGATTCCCTCCTGCGACTGTGCATTCGCCAGATTGGTGATATATTCATCCAGCTTGCGCACCCCGCCGGCGCGGCGGAAATGATTGTTCACATGCCGGTACGCACCGCGCAAATCCGGCTGGAAGCGGCGGACGAAGCTGTTGTAGCCGTCTTCCTGCCGGCAATTCAGGGCCGCCACCATCAGCTGGCTCTGAAAGGCGTGCAGATGAAACCCGGACTGCTCGGCAGGCTGCAGGCATGGCGACGCCATGGCAGGCAGCGCGACCGCTGCGGCTGCCAGGCCCGCCAGGATTGTACGAAAGGACATGATGACAGCGCCCCCACGCTGGTCGGGGCAGCCATCCCTCGCGCCCCCGCGATACGGCTGCCCCCGGATCGTTTCTACACCCGGGGGCAGGCCGACGGGAAGTGCGATTCTGTCCGGGGGTTTCCTTCTATATCAGTCGCTTGTGGCTAAAAGACGTTAAAGAGGTAGAGGAGGATGATGATCGGGATGGGAATCCCGAGCAGCCAGAGCAGGATGCCACGCATCTGAACCTTCCATTGCGTTCCAATGCCCTGCCAACGTCGCCCCGGCGATGACTTTCCCGGCCGCCGTCCGGGTCACCCGCTCGTGACCGGCCGCAGCCCCGGCCTGTTGCGCCGCTGCAAACGGGCCAAGTCGGCCAAACGCCGGTCGAGGAAGGCGAGCGTTGCCTCAAGATCCTGGTCGTCGTCGCGCAGCCAGAAGGCCAGGGTGGCGGCATGGATGGCCGCCAGCGAAGCGCGCCGGGTGTACCAGGAAAAATCTGCGGAGGTGTCTCCGGCCGCGTACCAGATGGCATCGGCACTGTTTGCCGCGATGCGCAGGGTCAGCGGCGTATTCCAGGGCAGCGCCAGCACCGCCATGGCCCGGCGAAACGCTGTCTTGTGCGGCGCGAGCAGGCCCAGCCGCAATTCGACCAGCCTGCGGATGCGGGCCGGGATGCGCCGCGCCGCCAGATCCTCCCGTGCCGCGGCCTCCGCCATGTCCCGGTCCAGCAGCGCGCTCCAGGCGGCGATGGCGCCGGTCGCGCCGGTGGGGAAATGGCTCTCTGCCAGGGCCGGGTCCTTGCCTGCCGCGCGGCAGGCGGCGCGGAGGCTGGCGCCGTTCCAGCCGCGCAAGGCCGCAATCGGCAACAGGGCGTGGATGATGCGGTCCCGCGTCTCGTCCCGCTCGGTCATGTCGTCCTTGCCTCCCGCGCCAGCTCCGCCGCGCGGGCCAGTTCCTCGGTGAAGCCGAAGAGGGAGAAATCATCCATCCGCATGGTGTAGAGCACGCCGTCCAAATGGTCGGTCTCATGCTGGATGACGCGCGCGGCCAACCCTTCGGCCTCGCCCTCCACCGGGTTGCCATTGCCGTCCAGGCCACGGAAGCGGATGCGCTTCGGCCGGGTGACGCAGCCGCGCAGGCCGGGGATGGAGAGGCAACCCTCCCAGGCCGATTCGGTCTCCTCGCCCAGTTCCTCCAGTTCCGGGTTCAGCAGCGCGGAAATTCCCGGCCCGTTGCGCCACACGAACAACCTTAGAGGCACATGCACCTGCGGCGCCGCCAAGCCTATGCCATTGGCGTCCTGCATGGTTTCCGCCATGTCGGCGATCAGCCGGCGGATCTCGGGCGAGGTGGGATCGGACACCGGCTCGGCCTCGCGCAGCAGCACCGGGTGGCCCATGCGGGCGATCTTCAGGATGGCCATGGCGGCTCCCCTCCAGGGAATTCGCAAATTAGGCATACGGATCGGCAACGGGGAGGGCTTCCGGCACGCCGCGAAGCCGTGCTAAAGGGCTTTTCTCTCCGCGCCGAGTTGGGCAGGGCGCGCGGGACTCCGGCCTGTTTCGGGCCGGGCTTCCGCGGAACCCTGGCCACGGTGCGGCGATTCCTGCTTCCTCATACAGCCCCAGGAGGTTGTGCCGCGTGCAAGTCGTCGTTCGTGACAACAACATTGATCAGGCGCTGAAGGCGCTCAAGAAGAAGCTGCAGCGCGAAGGCGTCTTCCGTGAGATGAAGCTCCGCCGGCATTATGAAAAGCCGTCCGAGCGCCGCGCCCGCGAGGCCGCTGAGGCCGTCCGCCGCGCCCGCAAGGTGGAGCGCAAGCGGCTGGAACGCGAGGGCTTCTAAGCCGTCCCGGTTCGCGCCCGCACGAAGGACCGCCGCCGCGAGGCGGCGAACGCGACGACCGAGCAACCGCGGCGCGGGTCATCCCGCGGGCCGCGGTTTCGCTTTTTCTGGGATTGGCACTGGCCCGCCCCCTGGCGGCGGCCCCGGCCGACGAGCTGTTGCCCTTCCTCGTGCAATCGGCCTGCCTGGACCGGGCCGGCGCGGTGCAGCCGGGTCGCCTACCCTTCGAGCCGGGCTGCGAGCGCCTCCATCCGCTGGAGCAAGGCACTCCCCTGCCCTGGCGCAAGCACGATTGGCCAGCCCGGCAACACGCGGCCGCCCTGCCACTCGGCTATCAGGCCAGCGATTCGCTGCGCGGCAGCCTGCTCGGCCGCCCCGCCATCCTGCAGAGCTTGGATTTCGGCGACACGCGCCGTGCCTTCGGCCGCTATGACCGCGGCCTGGGCGATGGCGGGCAGGCCGTGGTGCTGCGCGGCACCGATGCCGCACTGATCCTGACGGAGGACGGCAGCGGCGGCCGGCAATGGCTGTTGGGGCCGGATTGCGATGCCGGCTGGCTGCTGGCCGCCGCCCCATTGTCCGAATCCTGGCAGCAACGGCTGGTGCGGCTGAACATCGCCCGGACGCCCGATGCCTGCCCGCGCAGCTTCGGCCCCAGCCTGACCCGCTGGCGGCTGGCGCACCTTGCCCTGCCCTGGCGCGATGCGGCCAGTGGCGCCACCGCCAGCGCGCCGGTGGAAGCCCTGGTCAGCGAGCATTACGCCGGCACCGGGATCGGCAATGCGCATCATCTGGAGCGCTTCTGGTTCGGGCGCCATCTCGGCCTGCTGCGCTGGGAGCGCTGGGAAAACCCCGCCCTCGGCCGCCGCGAAGGGCTGGAATCACGCGCGCGGCTGATCGCCGAATCGGCCCGCTGCCCGGAGATCACCCTCTCCGGCCCGCCAGCGCCGGACTGGCAGATGGTGGATTGCCGCACCTGGAGCAATTTCAACCGCGCCGCGCCCGGCCAGCCCCTCTCTGCCCCGGGCTGGCCCGGCGGGCTGGATCAGGATCGAGGCAGATAGAAGCAACGATCCTGATCCGGCGTTCTGTTTTCTCTCGCGATTCACGCTCGCCGGCGACCCGCCTCAAGCGATCATGCTCCGTCCTGTCGCGTGATTCACGCTTTTCGGCGATCCCGCCTCAAGCGATCACGCTCTACCCTGAACACCGCGATGCGGAGGACAGGCGCATGACCTACCAGGCGATGAGCTACGAACTGCGCGAAGGCGTGGCCTGGATCACCATCAACCGCCCGGCCAGCCTCAATGCCATGGATCTGCCGGCGATGGAGGAATTCCTCGACATCGCCAACCGCGTCAGCACCGAAAGGCGGGTGCGCGCGGCCCTCATCACCGGCGCCGGCGACAAGGCCTTTTGCGCCGGCGGCGATGTCGCCGGTTTCGCCGCGGCGGGGGAGGAAGCGCCGCTGCTGCTGCAGCGCATGACCGCGGCGTATCACATGGCCATCTCCCGCCTCGCCTGGATGCGGGCGCCGGTCATCGGCGCAGTGGGCGGCGTGGCGGCCGGGGCCGGGTTGAGCCTGGTGGCGGCCTGCGACCTGGTGGTGGCGAGCGAGAAGGCGCGCTTCACCAGCGCCTATACCGGCATCGGTCTTTCCCCCGATGGCAGCGGCACCTGGTTCCTCTCCCGCATCATCGGCACTCGGCGGGCGACGGAATTGTTCCTGACCAACCGCACCCTCTCGGCCGCCGAGGCGCTGGACTGGGGCCTGGTGAACCAGGTGGTCCCGCCCGAGGCGCTGCTGGAGAAGGCGGGCGCCCTGGCGACAGGACTCGCCCAGGGTCCGACCGAGGCGCATGGCATGGTGAAGAAGCTGCTTCAAATGGCGCCGCAGGACAGCCTGGAAGGCCAGATGGAGCGCGAGGCCCGCGGCATCGCCGCCATGGCGATGACCGCCGATGGCAAGGAGGGTGTGCGCGCCTTCGCCGCGAAGCGCCGGCCGGTATTCCGGGGGGAGTAGGTTCAGCGCACCGCGAACCGCTTCAGCGCCTCCGCACCCACCAGGTACAGCACCACCAGCACTCCGATGGCGGCCAGCATCGCGCCGGGCAGCGGGGCGAAGCCCAGCACCGGCGCCAGCGGCCCCAGCGCGAGCGCCAGGGCCAGGGCCAGCGCGCCAAGGGAACTCGCCACCAGCATCCTGTGCGGCGGCGCCGCGCGCCAGGCCGGGCCGGCGCTACGGATCAGGAAGATGACCAGCACCTGCGTCGCCATGCTTTCGATGAACCAGGCGGTGCGGAATTCCTCAGCCGTCGCGCCGAAGCCCCAGAGCAGGAGCGCGAAGGTCGCCAGGTCGAAGAGGGATGAGAGCGGCCCCATCACCAGGGTGAAGCGCAGCACCGCAGCCATGTCCCAGCCATGCGGCCGGGCCAGGTCGGCCTCGTCCACGGCATCGAAGGGGATGCCGGTTTCGGAGATGTCATAGAGCAGGTTGTTGAGCAGGATCTGCCCCGGCAGCAGCGGCAGGAAGGGAATGGCCAAGGAAGCCACCGCCATGGAGAGCATGTTACCGAAATTGCTGCTGGTGCCCATGCGTATGTATTTCATGATATTCGCATAGGTGCGGCGGCCTTCCGCCACGCCATCCGCCAGCACGCCAAGGTCGGGCGACAGCAGGATGAGGTCGGCGGCGGCGCGCGCCACCCCGGTGGCGCCTGCCACGGAAAGCCCGGCATCGGCGGCATGGATGGCCGGCGCGTCGTTGATGCCGTCGCCGATGAAGCCCACCGTATGGCCGCGCCCCTTCAGCGCCAGGATCACCCGCCGCTTCTGGTCTGGCGAAAGCCGGGCAAAGAGGTCCACCTCCTGCACCCGCGCCTGCAGGCCGGGGCTGTCCAGCGCCTCTACCTCCTCGCCGGTCAGCATGCCCCGGCAGGGCAGGCCGAGGCTTTCGACCAGGTGTCGCACTACTGGGGCGGCGTCGCCCGAAAGGATCTTCACCCGCACGCCAAGCCTTGCCAGCCGCGCCACGGCAGCGGCGGCGCTGGGTTTCGGCGGGTCGAGGAAGGCGCAGAATCCGGCGAAGCTCAGGTCGCGCTCCGCCGCCGGGGTGGTGCAGTCCTCGTCTTCCGCCACCTCCCGCCAGGCGATGCCAAGCAGCCGCAGGCCGGCGGCGCCGCTTGCCTCCGCCCGGGCCAGCAGCGCGGCACGATCGGCGGCAGGGCAGATAGCGAGGACGGCCTCCGGCGCGCCCTTCACCACCAGAAGCCGGCGCGCGCCATCGGTGCAGAGAACGGCGGAGCGGCGGCGCTCAAAGCTGAAGGGCAGTTCCGCCAGCAGGTGCCAACCGGCAGTGGCCTCGGCCCCGGCGGCGGCCAGGATCGCATCATCGATCGGCGTGCGGCTGGCCGAGGCCAACTCGGCGTTCAGCGCCGCGAGATGCAGGACAGCCGGGTCCGGGGCACCATCCGGGCCGGTGGCCTCGGCCAGGGCGATTCGCGCCTCCGTCAAAGTGCCGGTCTTGTCGGTGCAGAGCACGTCCATGGCACCGAGGTCGTGGATGGCGGCCAACCGCTTCACCACCACCCGCTTCGTCGCCATGCGCAGTGCGCCCCGCGTCAGGGTGACGGTGGTCACCATCGGCAGCAATTCCGGCGTCAGCCCCACCGCCAGGGCAATGGCGAAGAGGAAGCTTTCCAGCGCCGGCCGGTGGAAGACGAGGTGTGCCAGCAGCACGAAGAGCACCAGGAAGGCGGTCAGCCGCAGGATCAGCAGGCCCAGCCCGTGCAACCCGCGTTCGAAGGCGGTAGGCGGCCGGCGGGAGGCCAGCGCGGCGGCGACACCCCCCAGCCGCGTGGCATGACCCGTGTTCACCACCAGCATGGCGGTGCTGCCAGCCACCAGGGCCGTGCCGGAGAACAGCGCGTTGAACGCCTCGGCAGGAGTCGCGCCCCCGGAGGCACCAGGGCGCTTCCCGACAGGATAGGGCTCCCCGGTCAGCAGTGCCTCGTTCACCTGGGCACCCTGGCTGGCCAGCACCACGCCATCCGCCGGCACCAGGGCACCGGCGGCCAGTTCCACCACATCGCCCGGCACCAGCGCCGCCGCCGGCAGGGAGACGGGCGCGCCGTCGCGCACTGCGATGACCCGCACCGCGACGCTGTCGCGCAGCCGGGCGGCAGCCCGTTCGGCGCGGTGCTCCTGCGTCACATCCATCGCCACGGAGGCACCGATGATCGCCAGGATGATGCCGAAGCCCGGCCAGTCGCCGGTCAGGCCGGAAACCAGGGCGGCGACCAGCAGAATCAGCACCAGTGGCTCCGCCAGCCGGCGGCCAAGCATGACCAGCAGATGCAGCCGCGGCGCCTCCGCCACCGTGTTGCGGCCATGCGTGGCAAGGCGGCGGGCGGCCTCGGCGGTGGAGAGGCCGGTCGGTGCAGCCCCCAGGCGCCGGAGCAGCGATGGCAGGGGCTCGGTCCAGAAATGGTCGGCAGGCGGCGCGGACATGGTGGCAGGCTGCAACGGTGGCACCCTGGTCGCCAAGACTGGCGCGCATGAAAAAGCCCCCACCCGGATAGCGGGCGGGGGCTCCTGAAGCCCTGGGTCGCGCGGGCGCGCTACCTTTGCAGCGCCTGCACGATCTCCTGCGTCACCTTCTTGGCGTCGCCGAACAGCATCATGGTGTTGGGGCGGAAGAACAGCTCGTTCTCCACCCCGGCATAGCCGCTGGACATGCCGCGCTTGACGAAGAACACCGTCTTGGCGCGCTCCACGTCCAGGATCGGCATGCCGTAGATGGCGGAGGACTTGTCGGTCTTGGCCGCCGGGTTGGTCACGTCGTTGGCGCCGATCACATAGGCCACATCCGCCTCGGCGAATTCGGGGTTGATCTCCTCCAGCTCCTTCACCTCGTCATAGGGCACATTGGCCTCGGCCAGCAGCACGTTCATGTGGCCGGGCATGCGGCCGGCGACGGGGTGAATGGCGTAGGAAATCTCGACGCCTTCCTTCTTCAGCAGGTCGGCCATCTCGCGCAGCACCTGCTGGGCCTGGGCCACCGCCATGCCATAGCCGGGCACGACGATGATCTTCTGCGCGTTCTTCATGATGTAGGCGGCGTCCTCCGGGCTACCGGCCTTCACCGGGGCGCGGTCCGCGGCACCCGCACCGGCCGCCGCGGCGCCGCCCTCGCTGCCGAAGCCGCCCAGCAGCACGTTGATGATGCTGCGGTTCATCCCCTTGCACATGATGTAGGAGAGGATGGCGCCCGAGGCGCCGACCAGCGCGCCGGTGACGATCAGCAGCAGGTTCTGCAGGGTGAAGCCGATGCCCGCCGCCGCCCAGCCGGAATAGCTGTTCAGCATGGAGACCACCACCGGCATGTCGGCGCCGCCGATCGGGATAATCAGCAGAAAGCCCAATGCGAAGGAAAGCAGGGCGATCAGCCAGAACAGCGCCCCGTTGCCGGTGGAGACGAAGGCGATGACCAGCACCAGCAGCAGGATGCCGAGCGCGAGGTTCAGCCAGTGCTGCCCGTTGAAGACGATGGGCGCGCCGGACATCCGCCCCGCCAGCTTGAGGAAGGCGATGACCGAGCCCGAGAAGGTGATGGCGCCGATCGCCAGGCCGAGCGACATCTCCACCAGGGAGGCGGTATGGATGTCCCCGGCATGGCCGATGCCGAAGCTTTCCGGCGCGTAGAAGGCGGCGGCCGCGACGAAGACCGCGGCCATGCCGACCAGGGAATGGAAGGCTGCCACGAGCTGCGGCAGCGCCGTCATCTGGATGCGCTGGGCCACCACGGCGCCGATGCCGCCGCCGATCGCCAGCGCGACCAGCACCAGCACGATGCCGCCCGGCTCCATGCCTGGCCTCAGCAGGGTCGCGACCACCGCGATGCCCATGCCGATCATGCCGAAGAGATTGCCCTGGCGGCTGGTCTCCGGGTGGGAAAGCCCACGCAGCGCCAGGATGAAGAGGACCGAGGCGACCAGATAGGCCAGCGTCGTCAGCGTATGGGTCATCGGCTCAGCTCCCCTTCTTCTTGAACATGGAGAGCATCCGGCGGGTGACGAGGAAGCCGCCGAAGATGTTCACCGCCGCCAGCATGGCGGCGAGGAAGCCGAAGACCTTGGCGGCAAGGCTCTCACCCAGGCCGGTGGCCAGGATGGCGCCGACCACGATCACCGAGGAGATGGCGTTGGTCACGCCCATCAGCGGGCTGTGCAGCGCCGGGGTGACCGACCAGACCACGTAGTAGCCGACGAAGCAGGCCAGCAGGAAGATGGTCAGCAGGAAGAGGAAGGGGTCGGCGGCGGCGGCCACCGGCTCGATATGGGCTTCGGCCAGGGCACGGGCCTGGGCGGCCAGGGCGAGCGCGCGCTCGGCCGTCGCCTGGGCCTGGTTGGCCAGTTCGGTCGGGTTCATGGGTGCGGTCCCTCGGTCAGGCCACGGGGCTCAGGCGGCTTGCGCCGGCGCGAGGCTGGGATGCACGACGGCACCGCCGCGGGTCAGCGTCACGCCCTTCACGATATCGTCCTCCGGCGGCAGCTTCGGCGCATTCGCTTCCTTGTCCCAGAAGGTGGTCAGGAAGGTCAGCAGGTTGCGGGCGAACAGCGCGGAGGCGGCGGCGGGGATGCGGCCGGGCCAGTTCTGGTAGCCCAGCACCTGCACGCCATTCGTCGTGGTGATGGCCTCGCCCGGCTTGGTCACGGCGCAATTGCCGCCGGCATCGGCGGCGATATCCACGATGACGCTGCCCGGCTTCATGGAAGCCACCATCGCCTCGGTCACCAGGGTCGGTGCCCGGCGGCCCTGCACCAGGGCGGTGCAGATGACGATGTCCTGCTTGGCGATATGGGAGGCCACGACCTCCGCCTGCTTGCGCATGAACTCGGGGCTCATGGCCTTGGCGTAGCCGCCGGCGGTCTGGGCGGCGCGGCTTTCCTCGTCCTCATGGCCGACGAAGCTGGCGCCGAGCGACTTGATCTCCTCCTTCGCCGCCGGGCGGACATCGGTGGCGGAGACCCGGCCCCCGAGTCGGCGGGCGGTGGCGATGGCCTGCAGCCCGGCCACGCCGGCGCCCATGACGAAGACATTCGCCGCCGGGATGGTGCCGGCGGCGGTCATCAGCATGGGGAAGCCCTTGTCGAAGGCCGCGGCGGCCTCGACCACCGCGCGGTAGCCCGCGAGGTTGGCCTGGGAGGAAAGGATGTCCATGGACTGCGCGCGGGTAATGCGCGGCAGCAATTCCATGGCGCAGGCCTCAAGGCCGAGCGAGGCATAGGTCCCGGCCGTGGCGGCATCGGCGTTCATCTGCGCCAGCACCAGGGCGCCGCGCGGGATCAGCGATAGCTCGTCCACCGCGCCCTCGCCGGCGCCGAGCGGCGCGCGCACCTTGAACAGGATGCCGGCGCCGGAGAGCGCCGCCGCGGCATCCGGGGCGATCTCGGCGCCGGCCTCGGCGAAGGCGGCATCGGGAATGCCGGCGGTGAGGCCGGCGCCGGTTTCGACCGCCACGCTCAGGCCGAGCCCGATGAGTTTCTTCACCGTCTCCGGCGTCGCCGCGACACGGGTTTCCGCCGGTCGCCTTTCCTTCAGCACTGCCAGTCGCATGCGCGGCTCCCCAAGATTGGCGGAAAGATGCGCGAAGGGGCCGGGCCCGGCAAGCCGCCGGAAGGTGGGAAGACGTTCCCGAATTCCCGAAATGCCTCTGGTTTGGGCAGGTTTCGCGATGCCTTCGGACCTTCCGGGAGGTGGCACCGCGCGGGCCGGCCACGGTTTGGCCTGCCCGGCCAGACCGGGTCCGCCAGGCCTTGGCCGGCCCTGGACCGTGATCGGAGCGGACAGGAACGCCCCTTATGGTCCGGCCTTCCCGGCCGCACGGTTCACGCGCAGCACGGCTTCGCCGTGCCCATGCGCGGCGAAGCCGCTCTACCCTTTGTTTTTGACCCATTTTCCAAGCCGCTCGAACGCATGCGTTCAACCACGGACTCGGCTGTGGATTGCTACCCTGCTGCGGCGGACACCACCGGCACGCCTGCTTCGCGCAGCGCGGCCGCCTGCCGTTCGGCCAGTTCCCGTTCGGAAAAGCCCTCGATCATTTCCAGGAAGAGCCGGTGCCAATTGAGCTCGGCCCGCAACCGCAGGAAGACGCTGCCGAGGCCGACCGCGGCACGGTCCATGAGGGGGAATTCCCGCGGCACCTTCACGCCGCCGGTGCGCTTAAGCCCCTCATGCACCTTGGCGGCGATCTTGCGGCCATAGGCCGGGTCGTCCGATTCCTGGATCGGCCGCACCCGGTCCTGGACCAGTGGCTCATAGAGGAAGCGGGCCCAGAGGTTCAGCACCGCCATCGTCTCCCGGCTCAGGTTGCGGAAGCCCCAGCTTTCATAGGCGGCATGGGCCTTGTCCTCGTCATGGTCCCGCACCGCTTCATAGAGGTGGATGACGCCGGTGACGAAGCTGGCGGGGAAGACGCGGATGGTGCCGAAATCCAGCAGGTTGATGCCCCGCCGGTCGGGCCGGACCTGGTAGTTGCCCAGATGCGGGTCGCCATGGATGACGCCGTAGCGATAGAAGGGCAGGTACCAGGCGTGGAACAGCGCCATGGCGTAGGCGTTGCGCTCCTCCAGGGGCGGCTCCTCGGCCAGCCGGGCCTGGATGGCGCGGCCTTCCAGCCAGGTCATCGTCAGCAGGCGCTTCGTGCAGTAGCCCTCGACCGGCACAGGGACGCTGACATCGTCGAGGCCCGCGAGCATCCGGCCATAGAGCCGCATCTGCGCGGCTTCGCGCAGGTAGTCCAGCTCCTCGCGCAGCCGCTCGGCGATCTCGGCATAGACCTCGCCATGGTCGAGCGTGCTGTCCATGCGCTGATAGAGCCCCATGGCCAGCTTGAGCTGGCGGAGATCGGCCTCCACCACGCTCGGCATGTCGGGGTATTGCAGCTTGCAGGCGACATCCCGCCCATCCGGCAGGCGGGCGCGGTGGACCTGGCCGAGCGAGGCGGCCGCCGCGGCGGTGTGGCCGAATTCGGCGAAGCGGGATTGCCAGTCCGGCCCCAGTTCGCTGGCCATGCGGCGGCGGACGAAGGGCCAGCCCATGGGCGGGGCATTGGCCTGCAGGGTCGCCAGTTGCTCGGCATATTCCTGCGGCAGCGCGTCCGGCACGGTGGAGAGGAATTGCGCCACCTTCATCAGCGGGCCCTTCAACCCGCCGAGCACCGCCTTCAGATCGTTGGCATGCGCCGCCTTGTCGGTGCGCAGGCCGAGGAAACGCTGCCCCGCCACGCGCGCGGCAATGCCGCCCACCGCGCCGGAGGTGCGCGCCATGCGCCGCAACTCGCCGAAGAGCGAGCTTTCCCGGTCAGACACCGGCGGCCTCGATCTCGTCGATGAAGCCGGAGATCACGTCCAGCCCGCGCTTCCAGAAGCCGGGGTCGGAGGCATCCAGGCCGAAGGGGGCCAGCAATTCCTTGTGGCGCAGGGTGCCGCCGGCACGCAGCAATTCCAGGTATTTCGCCTGGAAATCCGGCACCGAGCCATCGCGATAGACGCCGTAGAGCGCGTTCACCAGGCAATCCCCGAAGGCATAGGCATAGACATAGAAGGGCGTATGCACGAAATGCGGGATATAGGCCCAGTACACCCCGTAATCCGGGGTGAATTCGAAGGCCGGGCCAAGGCTTTCGGTCTGCACCTGCATCCACAGCTCGGCGATGCGTTCGTGCGAAAGCTCGCCCTGCCTGCGCTCGTCATGCAGCAGCGTCTCGAAGCGGTAGAAGGCGATCTGCCGGACCACGGTGTTCAGCATGTCCTCCACCTTGCCGGCCAGCATGGCGCGGCGGCGGCGGGGGTCGGTCTCGGCGTCCAGCAGGGCGCGGAAGGTCAGCATCTCGCCGAAGACGCTGGCGGTCTCGGCCAGGGTCAGCGGGGTGTTCGAGAGCAGATAGCCCTGCTGCCCGGCCAGGATCTGGTGCACGCCATGGCCAAGCTCATGCGCCAGGGTCATCACGTCCCGCGGCTTGCCGTGGTAGTTGAGCAGCAGATAGGGATGGACCGAGGGCACCGTGGGATGGGCGAAGGCCCCGCTCGCCTTGCCCGGGCGCAGCGCGGCATCAACCCAGGGCTTCTCGAAGAAGCGCCGGCCGAGGGCGGCCAGTTCCGGGCTGAAGGCGGCGTAGCTTTCCAGCACCCGCGTCACCGCATCCGGCCAGCCGATCGGCTTGTCGTCCTCCTCCGGCAGGGGCGCGTTGCGGTCCCAGTGCTGAAGCTTCTCCAGCCCGAGCCACTTCGCCTTCATGGCGTAGTAGCGGTGGGAGAGGCGCGGGAAGCTTTCCCGCACCGCCGCCACCAGCGCATCCACCACCTCGTCCTCGACCATGTTGGCGCGGTTGCGATAGCTGCCCGGGCGCGGATAGTGGCGCCAGCCGTCGATGATCTCCTTGTCCTTCGCCAGGGTGTTGGTGATCAGCGAGAACAGCCGCACCTTCTCCCCGAAGGCTTCGGAGACGCCCTTGGCGGCGGCGGCGCGCACCGCGCGGTCGCGGTCCGAAAGCCTGTTGAGCGCCGCCGAGACGGTCAGCCTCTCGCCTGCGACATCCACCGTCATGCCGGCGACGGTCTCGTCGAACAGCCGGTTCCAGGCGGAGCGGCCGGTGACCTCCTTTTCGTGCAGCAGTTTTTCCAGCTCATCCGAAAGCTGGTGCGGGCGGAAGACGCGCAGGTCGCGCAGCCAGGGCCGCCAGCGGGCCAGGGCCGCGCTGCCGGCCAGCTTCTGCTCCAGCACCCTGTCCTCCAGCCGGTTCAGTTCCAGCGTGAAGAAGATGAGGTCGGAGGAGATGGCGGTCACCCTCTCCTGCAGGGTCTGGTAGAAGCGGCCATTCTCCGGCTTCAGCGCATCCCCGGCGAAGACCAGGGAGGCGAAGCTCATCGCCTTGCCCAGCACCTCCTCGATCCGCTCATATTCCGCGATGGCGGCGGCCAGGGCATCGCCCGGCATGGCGGCGAGCCGGCCGGCATTGGCCGCCTGGAAACCGGCGGCATCGGCGGCGGCCTGGTCCAGGTCCCGGGCCAGCGCCGGGTCGTCCGGGCCGGCATAGAGATCCGAGAGGTCCCAGCTCGGCAGGCCGGAGGTGGCTGCGCCGACATCGAGCGGGGCACGGGGGGCGTCCATGGCCGGAGCGGCGGGGGCGCAGGGGGAGAATGGCATGGGTTCAGCGCGGGTCACGGGGAACATATAAGGCAGACGGGGACGCGGCCAAGCGGGGCCGCGCGGGGAAGAGGCCGGTCATGACTCAGCGCTCGGTGCCGTGGAGCAGCCTGCCAGGCATGATGTTCGCCATGGCCCGGCAGCGGCCGGACCGGCCGATGCTGCGCTACTGGAAGGATGGCGCCTGGCGGCGCATGACCTGGGCGGAATTCGCCGAAGCCGCGGGCCATGTGGCGGCCTTCCTGCGGGCCCGCGGCATCACGCCGGGGGACAGGGTGCTGCTGGTCGGCGAGAACCGGCCGGAATTCCTAATTGCCGATACCGCCATCATGGCGATCGGCGGCGTCACCGTCCCGACCTACACCACCAATACCGCCGCCGACCATGCCCATGTCCTGGGCGATTCCGGGGCACGGGCGGCCATCGTCTCCTCCGCCCGACTTGCCGAAAAGGTGAAGGAGGGCGCCGCCGCCCACGGCCTGGACCTGCTGGCGACCATGGAGGCCGATGCCCCTGCCCTGCCCGGCACCGCCACCGCGGGCTGGGCGGAGGTGATGGCCACCCCCTCGGACCTGGCCATGCTGATGGCGGAGGCGGAGCGGATCCCGGCCGGGCGGCTGGCCTGCCTGGTCTATACCTCCGGCACCGGCAACCATCCCAAGGGAGTCATGCTGCCGCACCGCGCCCTGCTCTCGAACCGGGAGGGCGTGGCCCGCATCGTCGAAAAGCTGCACCTGGACGGGGAGGCCTATCTCTCCTTCCTGCCGATGAGCCATGCCTATGAGCATACCGTCGGCTTCCTGCTGCCCTCCCTGGGGGTGGAGGTCGTCTATTCCCGCGGCGCCGAGCGGCTGGCGCAGGAATTCCAGGAGATCAGGCCGGCCATCGTCACCGCCGTGCCGCGGCTGTTCGAGTTGCTGCGCGCACGGATGCTGGCGCAGCGCGAGCAGCAGAGCCCGTTCCGCCGGAGGCTGTTCGACCGCGCCGTGGAACTCGGCCTGCGCAAGCTGGACGGGCCACCCCTCGGCCCGCTGGAATGGCTGCAGGACCGGGTGCTGGACCGGCTGGTGCGCAGCAAGGTCCGGGCGCGCTTCGGCGGGCGGCTGGTGGCCATGGTTTCGGGCGGGGCGCGGCTGGACCCGGGATTGTCGGGCTTCTTCCTGGCGCTCGGCGTGCCCGTGATCCAGGGCTATGGCCAGACCGAGGCCGGGCCGGTCGTCAGCGTCAATCCGCCCTGGGCGATCAGGCGGGAGACGGTGGGCCCGCCGCTCGAAGGGGTGGAGGTGCGCATCGCCCCGGATGGCGAATTGCTGGTGCGCGGCGACCTGGTGATGGACGGCTACTGGAACGCGCCCGAAGCCACCGCCGCCGCGCTGCGCCCGGCGGAAGACACGCCGGACGATCCCCGCCCCTGGCTGCACACCGGCGACATGGCCGCGATCGAGGACGGCTATATCCGCATCACCGACCGCAAGCGGGACTTCATCAAGACGCTGGGTGGCGACATGGTCAGCCCGGCCAAGCTGGAGACATTGCTGATGGCCGAGCCGGAAGTGGCGCAGGCGGTGGTGGCCGGCGAAGGCCAGCCGGCCATCGTCGCCCTCATCGTCCCCGCCGACGGCCATGCCGACACGGTGGGCGCGGCAATCGAACGCGCCAACCGCAAACTCTCCAATGTCGAGCGCATCCGGCACTGGCGCAGGGTGCCGGCCTTCACCCAGGAAGAGGGACTGCTGACCCCTACCATGAAGGTGAAGCGGCGCGAGGTGCTGCGCCGCTACGAAGCCGAACTGGCCAGCATGCAGCGATAGGCGGCGCGGGCCGACGCCGCGCTTCCGGCCAAGTTCCGCAGTCGCCCAAGGATGTGGCGACATCAACACTGCGCGGCAATGTCTCTGCATGCATCTGCATGCGTCTTCTTCCCGCAGCGCGGCATCGCAGATTTGTGTGTGGCAGTCGCCCCATTTCATGAGCGTGTTTCCACACAAATTGGTTGCGCCTCGCAATGCCTCCTTCGTATACCGGCCATGACAACATGCCGGCGGCACCGCCAAGCCGGCCAAAGGAGGAAGAGAGATGTCCTGCCCCGGTTACCTGCTGCCCAGTGTGGCAGGCCCTGCTGCCCGGCCCGCGGCGGCACGGCGCGATGAGCGGCCCCATGGCTGCAGTGGCACTCGCTGGAGTCGCTTCCCGAAGCGCCTGGCCTGCACGGTCCATGAACAGGCAGCCAACCGCGCATCGCTTGGGGAGCGCCTGTCATGAGCGCGACCGTCACGGCACTGCCCTTCCCCGGCCGCGCGGCACGGATCGGCCTCTGGAGCCTGCGCGGCTTGCTGGCGGTCCTGTTCATCGCCGCCGGCATCATGAAGCTGATGGCGACGCCCTTCGAGGTGGAGAGCTTCGCGCATTTCGGCTACGCACGCTGGTTCATGTACGCCATCGGCGTGGCGGAACTGGCCGGCGGTCTCGCCCTGCTGTCACGCGGCCTGGTGCAGCACGGAATCCTGGGCATGGCCGTGGTGATGATGGGCGCCGTCGGAAGCCATTGGCGTGCCGGTGACGGGTTTGCCAGCGCGGCGCCAGCCCTTGTCGTGCTGGGTCTGCTCCTGATCCTCGCGGCGGCCCAGCGGCGTCAGCCGGGCTGAAGCGGGCCGCGGTCCGTGCCGCCGGGCGGCAGCCGCTTCACCGGAGCATCCGCCCTTCGCCTGCGGCGGTCTGCGTGTCACCCTGAACACGCAAATCGCCGAAGGTCGTTGTCTGTAGAGCGGATTCACGCTCCCCGGCGTTCACGCCTTTCGGCGATCCGCTCTGGCCAGGCATCCGCTCTGGCCGGGCAGCGGATGCTCCGGCGTGATCTATCCGGTGGCTTCGCGCAGGGGCGCGACGCGCCTTAGTTCACCGCGATCCTGGCGTCCTGAATGATGCGAGTCCACTTCGCCAGTTCATCGTTCAGCCATTGGGTCGCCGTTGCCGGCGTGGTGTCGCTGCGCAACTGCATGGTGAGGTCGGACAGGCGGCGCTTCACCTGCTCCATGGCCGCCACGCGGTTGAGCGCGGCATTCATCGCCTGCACGATCTCGTCCGGCGTGCCGGCGGGCGCCAGCACCATGTGCCAGGTGTAGCTCTCGGCATTCGCCACGCCACCTTCGGCGAAGGTGGGCACATCCGGCGCCTGCGGGATGCGCTGCGCCGAGGAGATGCCGAGCGCCCGGGCCTCGCCCCGCTGGTGGTAGGCAAGCCCGCTGGCCGCCACGTCCAGGAACATGGCCAGCCGGCCGGAGAGCAGGTCCGGCATCGCCGGGGCGCTGCCGCGATAGGGGATGTGGTTGACCTTCAGGCCACCGGCACGGGCCAGGAACAGCTCGGTCCCCAGATGCACCGCGCCGCCATTGCCGCTGCTGCCATAGTCGTATTTGCCGGGGTTCTCGCGGAACAGCTTGACCAGTTCCGGCAGGTTGCGCGCCGGCAGTTCCTTGGTAACCAGCAGCAGCAGCGGGATGAGGCCGAGCAGCGCCACCGGCTGGAAATCGGCGATCGGGTCGAAGGAGAGACGGGGGAAGAGCGGCCTCAGCACCGAATGGGCGATGGTGTTGTAGAGGAAGGTATGGCCGTCCTTCGGCGCCTTGGCGACGCCCTCGGTGCCGACGACAACGCCCGCGCCGGTGCGGTTCTCCACCACC
>JAEWCI010000042.1 GCA_023390705.1 Pseudomonadota bacterium | reverse complement strand
CCCCCCCCCCCCCCCCCCCCCCCTTTGGGGAGAGCGCCCGATGAGTGCCGCGCTGGACGAATCCGACCGCGCCGAATCCATTCGCATGATCCGCGACAGCGCCGCCGCGGTGGCGCCGCCGGGTGGCGACACCAAGCGCATCCGCGCGCTGCGCATGACCATGCCGGGCTATGACGCCGCCACCTGGCGGCAGATGGGAGAGCTGGGCTGGATCGGGCTGCGGGTGCCGGAAGCCGCGGGCGGCGCCGGCCTCGGCCTGGGCGAGATGTGCGCCCTGGCGGAGGAACTGGGTGGCGCCCTGGCGCCGGAGCCTCTGGTGCCGGCCATGATCTCCGCCACCCTGCTGGCCGCCGCCGGCGACAAGACCGCGCTACCCGCGCTGCTGGCCGGCGAGCGTTACGTGGTGACGGCCTGGCAGGAACGGGCGGATACGCTGGAGGTGCCGGGCAGCCCGGACGCCCCGCGCCTCTTCCTGCCCTTCGCCGCCGGCGCCAGCGCCTTCCTACTGCCGGTGCGGGAGGCGGGCGGCCTCGCGCTCTATCTGCAGCCCGCCGAGGGCGCGGACCTGACCACCGAGCATACCTATGATGGCGGCCATGTCGGCACGCTGCGCCCGAATCTCGGCGTGGCGGCGAAGCTGGCCGACGACATCTCCGCCGTGCTGGCCCGGGCGCTGGAGGAAGCGGCGCTGGTCACCGGCGCCTGCCTGCTCGGCGGCATGGAACGCGCCTATGCCATGACGCTGGACTACCTGAAGACGCGCCAGCAATTCGGCCGCATCATCGGCACCTTCCAGGCGTTGCAGCACCGCGCGGCGGATTTGAGGATGCAGCTCGCCCTCACCCGCGCCAGCCTGGAAGCGGCGGCGGCCAGCCTGGACGAAGGGCTGACGGGCGATGCCGCCCGCGCCACGGTTTCCCGGGCCAAGGCTCGCGCGGCGGAGGCCTCGATGCGCGTCACCCGCGAATGCATCCAGCTCCATGGCGGCATCGGCTACACCGACGACTATGATGTCGGCCTCTATCTGCGGAAGGCGATGGTGCTGTCCAACCAGTTCGGCAGCGCCAGGCTGCACCGCCGCCGCTTCATGGCCCTGGCCGGGGAGTCCGAGGAATGAGCGAAGCACCGAAGATGCAGTTGCATGAGGAGCGCCAGGGCGCCGTCCTCGTCCTCACCCTGGACCAGCCGGCGCGGCGCAACGCCCTGGCGATGCCGCTGCGCACCGCCATGACCCAGGCGCTGGAACGCGCGCAGTCCGACAAATCCGTCCGCGCCCTGGTGCTGACCGGCGCGGGCGGGCATTTCTGCTCGGGCGGCGACATCTCCGGCATGGATGTCTCGGACGCCATGGCGGGGCGGGAGCGCATGCGCCTTTCCCACCATCTGGTGCGGCTGATGGTGATGGGCAGCCTGCCCATCGTCGCCGCGGTGGAAGGCTTCTGCGTCGGCGCCGGGCTGTCGCTCGCCTGTGCCTGCGACACCATCGTGGCGGCGGAGGATGCGCGCTTCGGCGCCGGCTTCGGGCGCATCGGGCTGATGGCCGATCTCGGCCTGCCGCACACCCTGCCGGCGCGGGTCGGCCAGGGCCGGGCGCGGCAGATCCTGTTCTACCACCAGCAGATGAGCGCGGCCGAGGCCGAGCGCATGGGCCTGGTGGACCAGGTGGTGCCCAAGGGCCATGCGCTTGCCACCGCGCTGGAAAAGGCGCAATTCCTGGCCGAACAGGCCCCCGCCCCGATGGCGCTGACCAAACAGATATTGGGCGAGGGCCTGGACCGCGCCCTGGAGCAGGAGCGGCATTTCCAGTCCACCCTGTTCCTCACCGAGGATTTCGCCGAGGGCCGCGCCGCCTTCCTGGGCAAGCGCCAGCCCGTGTTCAAGGGAAGCTGAGGCCATGGACGCCATCGCCATCCCCCCGCCGGCCGAGCTCGACGCGCTCGACGACGAGCATTTCCGCCTCGTGGTGCGGGAGTTCCTGCGCCAGAACTACCCGGAAGACCTGCGCAACCCGCCCAAGCGGCTGCATTGGGAGGAGAACAAGCGCTGGTATTTCAGGCTGGCCGAGAAGGGCTGGCTCTGCCCCGGCTGGCCGAAGGAACATGGGGGTCTCGGCCTTTCGCCCAGCAAGCTCATCATCCTGACCGAGGAGTATGAGCGCCACGGCGTGGCCCGCACGAACGACCACGGCATCGTCATGCTCGGCCCGCTGGTCATCAGATACGGCACGGAGGAGCAGAAGAAGCGCTTCCTGCCGAAGATCCTGACCGGCGAGCATATCTGGTGCCAGGGCTATTCCGAGCCGAATGCCGGCTCGGACCTCGCCGCGCTGCGGACGGAAGCGGTGCTGGACGGCGACCATTATGTGGTGAACGGCCAGAAGATCTGGACCACCCTGGCGATGGACGCCAACTGGATCTTCCTGCTGGTCCGCACCGACAAGAACGCCAAGAAGCAGGAAGGCATTTCCTTCCTGCTGGTGGACATGAAGTCGCCGGGCATCACCGTCCGGCCGATCATCAACCTGGAATACCACGACGAGTTCTGCGAGACCTTCTTCGACAATGTCCGCGTGCCGAAGGAGAACCTGGTCGGCCAGCTCAACAAGGGCTGGGACATGGCCAAGGCGCTGCTGGGCTTCGAGCGCATCTTCATCGGCTCCCCCCGGCAATCCGCCTATGCGCTGTCCCGCCTGAAGCTGCTGGCCGAGCGCATGGGGGTGTGGGAGGAGGAAGCCTTCCAGGACCAGTATGCCAGGCTGCGGCTGGAACTGGAGGACCTCAAGGCGCTCTACGAAACCTATGTCGCGAAGCTGAAGCGCGGCGAGAGCCTCGGCCCGGATGTCTCCATGCTGAAGATCATCCAGACCGAGCTTTTCCAGCGCATCACCGACACCATGCTGGAGATCGGCGGCGAGAATGCCGGGCTGCTGGAGCCGATGGAAGGCAACCGCGACCTCAACCTGGGCGGGCTTTTCGTCCAGGCGCGGCCGGCCAGCATCTATGGCGGCAGCAACGAGATCCAGCGCAACATCCTCAGCAAGAACGTGCTGGGGCTGCCGGGGTAAGGCAGGCTTCCCGCATCGCGGAAGCCGCCCGGCTTCCGCCATGCGCGGAACCCAGGCGAAGCGGCGATGCGGGATGCGCATCGTCCCGCCGGCGGCGCCGCATCGCGCAGCGGCGCATTGACCCGCCCGTGGAACCTGCCCAACCATGCAGGCCAGCCCCAGCGCAGGATGCCCGCCAATGACCGAACTCTGGCGCCTCTCCGCCACCGATCTCGCCGCCCTGGTGAAGCGCCGCGAGGTCTCCGCCACGGAAGCCGCGCGCGCCGCCCTGGCCCGGCTGGCAGCGGTGAACCCGCGCATCAACGCGGTCATCGCCCACAACGCGGAGGAAACCCTGGCCGAGGCCGCGGCGGTGGATGCCGCCATCGCCCGTGGCGAGGACCCCGGCCCGCTGGCCGGCGTGCCCGTCACCATCAAGGTCAATGCCGACCAGAAGGGCTGGGCCACCACCAACGGGCTGCGCATCCAGAAGGAGCTGATCGCCACGCAGGACAGCCCGGTGGTGGCGAATTTCCGCCGGGCGGGCGCGGTCATCCTCGGCCGCACCAACACGCCCGCCTTCTCGCTGCGCTGGTTCACCCGCAACTCGGTGCATGGCGCCACGAAGAACCCGCGCGACCCGTCCATCACCCCGGGCGGCTCCTCCGGCGGCGCGGCGGCGGCGACGGTGGCGGGCATCGGCGCCATCGGCCATGGCACGGATATCGGCGGTTCCATCCGCTACCCGGCCTATGCCTGCGGCATCCATGGGCTGCGCCCGACCATCGGCCGCATCCCGGCCTGGAACGCCTCCGGCGCCGAACGCGGCATCGGCGCGCAACTGATGGCGGTCTCCGGCCCCCTCGCTCGCAGCATCGCCGACATCCGCCTGGGTTTCGCGGCGATGAGCCAGCCGGATCTGCGCGACCCCTGGTGGACGCCGGCGCCGCTGGAAGGCCCGCCGGCGCCCCGCCGCGCCGCGCTCTGCATCGCGCCGGAAGGCATGACGGTGCAGCCGGAAGTGGCCGCCGCCCTGCGCGATGCGGCGAAGCGGCTGGAAGCCGCCGGCTGGGTGGTGGAGGAGCTGCCCAACACCCCGCCCCTCGCCGAGCCGGCGCAACTCCAGGCCCTGCTCTGGCTGGGCGAGACGCGGCGCGGGCTGAACACCGTCTTCGCCAAGGAGGCCGACCCCGATGCCAGCGCGGTCTATGGCTACATGGAGCGGCTCTGCCCCAACCCGGACCTCTTCGCCTTCCAGGACGCGCTGACCCGCCGGGCGACGCTGCTGCGGGAATGGAGCCTGTTCCTGGAACGCTTCCCGGTGGTGCTGATGCCGGTTTCCGGCGAACTGCCCTTCCGCGACCACAGCGATGTCGAGAGTTTCGAGGATTTCAAGCGCATCCTGGACGCGCAATTGCCGCAGGTGGGGCTGCCGCTGCTCAGCCTGCCGGGGCTGACCGTCAGCACCGGGCTGGTCGGCACGGGGCCGGTGGGGGTGCAACTGGTCGCCGGCCGCTACCGGGAGGATTTGCTGCTGGCGGCTGGCGAGGCCATCGAGGCC
>JAEWCI010000041.1 GCA_023390705.1 Pseudomonadota bacterium | reverse complement strand
GGCCAGGGCCGCGGAGTGACCGGCCCCGATGACCGCAGGGCCGCCGGGCCCGAAGGTCTGAATCGGCGCCCCCAGGATCCCGGCCCCGATGACCGCAGGGCCGGCAGGCCCGAAGGTCTGGATCGGCGCCGCCAGGATACAAGCGGCTTGCCGGGCGTGCCCGCCGATGCCGGCCCGCTGCGCTGCCGCGCGCCGGCCACGGCCACGGTGCAGGCGGATGATGCACATGTCCGCGTCACGCGCTGGGATTTCGCACCCGGCGCGGAGACCGGCTTCCATCGCCATGGCTGGTACTATGTGGTGGTGCCGGTCACCGACGGCACGCTGCTGATCGAACTGGCCGATGGCAGCACCACGACGGCGGCGCTGAAGGCAGGGGTTGCCTACAGCCGTCCGGCCGGGGTGGAGCACAATGTCATCAATGGCGGCGATGCGCCGCTCAGCTTCGTGGAGACGGAGCTGAAGAGCCTTCCGGGGTAGGACCACCGGGTGCCGGGCGCGGCGCGGCGCGTCCGGGGCCCCGGGGCGACCAGTCTCCGGTGTCTGACCATAGGTTGAATGATGGCGCCGTTCTTGCCGCATCAGGCGCTGCCCGGTGAAGGGCATGATGCAGGATTGCAACCATCAGTTGTTTTGATTTCATTTTATGCAACCGAAACGCCCCGCCGGGCGCGCATAACCATGTGTTCTTCAACCCGTTCCGCAATGAGCCATGTCAAGGCGTTGAACCATGGCGCCGCGCTGCGCCATGTTGCCGCATGGACCTGATCGAAGCCGAAACCGTGCCCCTGTCCGGTGGAGCGCCGAGCCTGCCCCAGGCCTGCCCGGTGCGCTGGCGGCGCAATGCCCGGGCACGACGCGTGAGCCTGCGGATCGACCCGCGCGCCGGCGCGGTGGTGGTGACCCTGCCACCACGCGCCAACCGCCAGTCCGGCATCGCCCTGCTGACCACCCATGCCGCCTGGGTGCTGGAACGCCTCGCGGCGCTGGCGCCGCATGTGGCACCGGCGCCGGGGGTGGAGGTCAATCTGGGCGGCGCGCCCTATGTCATCCGCCATCTGCCGGAAGGCCGCGGCGGCGCCTGGCTGGAGCCGGGCGCCATCTGCGTCTCCGGCGATATCGCCTTCCTGCCGCGCCGGGTGATGGATTTCCTGCGCGCCGAGGCGAAGCGCCGCATCACCGTGCTGGTCGCCGGCCATGCCGCGGTGCTGGGGGTGAAGCCGCGCGCCATCCGGCTGAAGGACACCCGCAGCCGCTGGGGCAGTTGCGCGCCGGATGGCACGCTTGCTTTCTCCTGGCGGCTGGTGATGGCGCCCGATTGGGTGCTGGACTACGTCGTGGCCCATGAGGTCGCGCACATGAAGGAGCTGAACCACTCGCCCCGCTTCTGGGCGCATGTGGCGAAGCTGACGCCGCACCGCGACGCTGCCGTGGCCTGGCTGCGGGCCGAAGGCCCGACCCAGCTGCGGGTGGGGTAGTCCGCCCCGGCGGCACCCACCCCTGTTCCAGCCCACCGGGATCGCAGCGGTCTTTTTTCGGACGGCCGAAGGGCGGCCCCTGCTGGACGGTCACCGGCCTGTCTGGCACCGTCCCTCGCCGCCACAATGCGAAGATCGGGGGAGGGCGGCCATGCGCATCGGCTCGGTGACGGTGGACCTGCTGAAGGTGCCGCTGGAGCGCGCCTACATGGCCGGCGGCCGCAGGATCGAAGCCTATTGGCATGTGCTGGCGCGGCTCCGTACCACCGACGGCATCGAGGGCTTCGGCTATGTCGTCATGCTCAACGCGCCGCTGGTGGGGCCGCTGGCCCAGGCGACGCGCGAATTGGGCGAGCAGCTCATCGGCATGCATGTGCAGGAGCCGGAAGCGGCCTGGGCGAAGCTGACCCGCGCCGCCAACTGGGCCGGGCCGGGCGGCTTCATCCATCATGCGGTCGCGCCGCTGGACATCGCGCTGTGGGATGCCGCGGGCAAGGCCGCCGGCCAGCCGCTCTGGCGCCTGCTGGGTGGCGCGCGCGACCGGGTGCCGACCTATGCCAGCGACAATCTCTGGTACAGCCTTTCGCTGGAGGAGCTGGCGGAATCCGCGCAACGGCATGTGGCGGATGGCTTCAACGCCATGAAGCTGCGCATCGGGCGCGAGGCAACGCCGCAGGGCGAGGTGGCGCGGGTGGAGGCGGTGCGCCAGGCGGTGGGCGAGGGCATCCGCATCATGGTGGACGCCACCGAGACCTGGCAGGCCAACCAGGCGCTGCGCACCGGCCGTGCCTTGCAGGATGCCGGCATCCATTGGCTGGAAGACCCGGTGAACCACCAGGACCTGGAAGGCATGGGCCGCCTGGTAAGCCAGCTCCATGTTCCCATCGCCACCGGCGAGCATCTCTACACGCTGCACGAATACGCGGAGCTGTTCCGTGCCCGCGGTGCCGGCGTGGCCATCATCGACCTTGCGCGGGTCGGCGGCATCACGCCCTGGCGGCGCGTGGCGGCGCTGGCGCAGGCGCACAACATCCCGGTCTGCGGCCATGTGCTGCCGGAAGTGCATGTGCAATTGCTGGCGGCGGTGCCGAATGGCGACCTGGCGGAATACGTCCCGCGCTCCGAGGGCATCCTGCGCGCCATGCCGCGCCTGGAGAAGGGCCAGATGATCGCGCCGAAGGCGCCGGGCCTTGGCCTGGAACTGGACATGGCGGCGGTGGAGCGCTGCCGTGTGGCGTAGTACTACAGCCGGACTGGGGGCAGGACTTCCATCAACCGCGCTATCCTGGCGCATACCTGTCTCGCTGTCCTGTGCAAGGAGCCATTCGAGAGACAGAATGACAGTGATTTCACTACCTACCTGCTGCCTTTGACCGTACCGGAGGTGCGCCGCCTGCTTTGGCGCCTCCCTTGGGATCACCCGCCAGACCGAACGCCGTGCTCTACTGGTCCAACTTGCGCAGACGACATCAGCAGCGTGCCGACCGCGCTTATTGCCACAGACAGGCACACAAGGACCAAACCCGACTTTAGTAATCTTCAGAAAAATCTAACGCGCTGGCGCAACTACAAAATGAAATCATCTGCAGTCAGCGCATAGCGGTCTCGCAACTCAATCTCGTAGTATTGGAGTGTTTGGCTCACAAGAATTGGAACGTACAATTGGACTACAGTGTTTTCACCATCTGAATCATAGCGAACCTGAAGTCTACGGTCCTCTGGATCATAGGAATTATTGCCCAAGAATACCGGCTCTATGTCAGAATAAAAATTGTATCCAGACACATCTATTTTATCCTTACCCTGTTCAAAATCCCAGATAAGATCACGGGTCGCTTCGTCGGATCCTGTTTCGGAGCGGAAATTGAAGCCCGGAGTGAAGAGAAAAACAAAGATATCCTCGCCAGGGCCACCCGCCAACTCGTCTCGATCTAAACCGCCAAGCAAAGTATCGGTGCCTGGTC
>JAEWCI010000129.1 GCA_023390705.1 Pseudomonadota bacterium | reverse complement strand
GTCTCGCTCGGCGAGCGCGACCCGGAACTGGCGGCGGTGGCGGCGCCTGTCTTCAGTGCCGGCGGCGTACTGGCCGGGGCGCTGGCGGTCTCCGGGCCGCGGACGCGCTTGGCGGCGGCGCTGGAGGGCCTGAAATCCACGGTCGGCGAGGCTGCCGCCGTCCTGACCCGCCGCCTTGGCGGCGACCTGCAAGCGTGAAGGAAGACCCGCGATGACCGTCGCGAACCACCTGCTCTCCCACCTCAAGGTGGTGGAGTTCACCCATATGGTCATGGGCCCGACCTGCGGCCTGGTGCTGGCCGATCTCGGCGCCGATGTGGTGAAGGTGGAGCCGGCGCCGGCGGGTGATTCCACGCGCAACCTCACCGGCTCCGGCACCGGCTTCTACGCCGCCTTCCAGCGCAGCCGCCGCAGCCTCTGCCTGAACATGAAGACGCCGGAAGGCATGGCGCTGGTGCGCCGGCTGCTGGCCGGGGCCGATGTGCTGATCGAGAATTTCCGCCCCGGCGCCATGGACCGGCTGGGCCTTTCCTACGATGCGCTGAGTGCGGAGAACCCGCGGCTGATCTACTGTTCCTGCAAGGGCTTCCTGCCCGGCCCCTACGACCACCGCACCGCGCTGGACGAGGTGGTGCAGATGATGGGCGGGCTGGCCTACATGACCGGCCTCGTGGGCCGGCCGCTGCGCGCCGGAAGCAGCGTGATAGACATCATGGGCGGCATGGCCGCGGCGCTGGGCGTGCTGGCGGCGGTGGCGGAGCGGGAGCGGACCGGCCGCGGCCGCCGTGTGGAATCCGGCCTGTTCGAGACGGTGGCGCTGCTGATGGCGCAGCACATGGCGCAGACCGCCATCACCGGGCAGGAACCGCCGCCCATGTCCCAGCGCCTGCCGGCCTGGCCGGTCTATGATGTGTTCGACACCGCCGATGGCGGCCAGCTTTTCGTCGGCGTGGTGACCGACACCCAATGGCCGAGCTTCTGCGACGCCTTCGGATTGCAGGCGCTGAAGGACGACCCGGCGCTGGCCACCAAGCAGCAGCGGGTGCAGCAGCGCCACCGCACCATCCCCGTCATCGCCGAGGTCTTCCGGCAATACACCAAGGCCGAGCTGACCGCGAAGGTGGAGGCGCTGGGCCTGCCCTTCGCCCCGATCGGCCGCCCGGCCGAGCTCTTCGACGACCCGCACCTGAATGCCGGCGGCGGGCTGGTGCCGCTGACCCTCCCGGACGGGCGGGCGGTGAAGCTGCCCGCCCTGCCTGTCGCCATTGACGGCGAACGCCCGGCGGCGCGCGGCGACCTGGTGCCGCCCGGCGCGCACAACACGGAGATCGCCGCTTCCCTGGGCTACAGCGCGGCGGAGATCGCCGCGCTGCGGGAGAAGGGGGTGCTGGTGGGGTAGCAGGGCTTTTCTAGATCAGCACGTCAGATATCGACCGGTAGCTGCGGCAACAGGCGTGCATGAAAAACGGCCCGAGATACTTTGGTGCTCGCTCCGAGCATGCCTTCTTTATACCAGCGTCCCACCACTTCTGCTGGGATCTTAAACACCGACACGATCGGAAGATTGACGATATCGGCAAGGATGAAGCCCTTGACAGCATTCAATTTTGCAAGGAAGCCAGCCTCCATGAACTTCCGCCCAGAGCCGACTTGACTGGAAGGATTAAAATACACACCACCTCGGGTGATAGATCGCACCTCCCACAGCCCACCATCAGGGTCCTTGAGATCATAGCCCGCACCTTCCGAAGGGGCCAGCGACCAACCAGGATTGTCTGCTACCAAGCGCCGTTCGATCATGAACGAAACGCGCCGCCCATCGGTCAGATACTCGACAACATCTTCTTCAGCGACCCCAAAGGCTTCCGCCAACTTCCCAATATCCCAGACCATTGTGAAGCGTGACCGCATGTCAGGCACTCGATTCGTGACCGGATCACTCTAGGATAATATCTCAGATCGGGAAACCCTGGCCTGAGAGCATGCTGCCGGGCAAGCCCGTCACCAAGCCGGTTAGACGCGTCGCAAAAAAACGATGCGGTTGGTGTTGGTGCCCTTGCTGTTGTTCACCACCCCCCAGCAATTGGCCGTTTTCGTGAATTCCTGTTGATTGACCAGCACCGCCAAGCGCTCCAATGGCAAGCCTTCCGCCGCGCGCCAAACCGCGCGCTCCAGCAACACGCGACCGTTTCGTACTTCCCCAACCTCGAAGGCAATATGCCCGCCCGGTCGAACAACCCGGGCCAACTCGTTTAGGGTCTCACGGATCATGGCTTCCCAGGCAGCTTCCGTGCGATGATGAGCGATTTCCACACTATTTGTATCGATACCGGCGAACCAGCAACGAAGCCAATTATCATCAGCATATTGGACGATGTCGAGAAAGGGCGGTGATGTGACCACCAGCGCCACCGATGAATCGGAGAAACTAGGCATACGCGTCGAGGAGCCGGTGGCGAGCAAGGCTGGCGGATGCTCGGGCGGCCTGCCTTCGCGTAGCAGCTGGGATGACTTTTTCAAAATAATGGCAGGCAAGTCACGTGGTGGCGGCACTTGGCCGCGCTTGGCATTAATACGAAGCTGGTTGGCGACCGAGGTCGCTTGGTTTGGCGGCAGGGTATAGACGGAGAAAAAGCCGGACGAATGGCCGGTCAGCCGATTGAGCGCAACCATCCGGACCCAATCAATCACCGGATCAGGCGTCGGGTCCGTGAGCGGCGCCACTTCGAACAGCCATTCCCGCAGAGCACACAGCCGCCGCAGCGTGTCCGGATGATAGAAGGCCAGCAAGTCCTCACGAATCTTGACCCGGCGGTCCCAGGGAACGTGTTGCAAGCAGGCGGCGATGGCCTCCAGTGAAGGAGGCGTCAGCCGTGGCCGAGTCAGCAGGACGGAGAGCGGATTAATGTCATTGCCCAAGGGCTGCCGCCCCATCAGCGCGGCCTGAATTGGGGTGGTTCCTCGGCCCATGAAGGGGTCGAGCACACCCTCTCCAGCTAACGTTAAACGGCTGATGAAGAATTCTGGTAGCTGCGGCTTAAAGCAGGCCCGATAACTAACTTCGTGAAGCGAATGGCCCTGGCGCTGCCCGGCGGTCCAGAACTCGTTAATGAGATAGGGCAGGCCGGCAATCCTCTCGCTCTGAGTGGCCGTGCCGAAGCAGTCGAACTCCCGTACGAATCGCAAGAAATCCTCAGCGCCCATCGCTGCGGCGCCGGCTGGGGCAGCGACTATCGGCAAAGGACGCGCGAACAATGGTAGGGCAGATACCGCTGAGGATCGCCGCATAACCAATCGCCTCCTGCTCCTTTGCGAATCGCTCGGCGCCATCGCCAGCTTATGCACTAGCACCGAGTGCAGGGAGGAAAGCAACAGGCGCCAGCGGCATGCCAGCACTTCACCCCCTGCCCCGCCCACCCCACAGCACCAGGAATCCCAGGGTGCAGAACAGCAGGGCGAAGGCGAAGCTGCCGAGCGCCGCCCCCACCCCGCCCCAGAGCGCCGCCTCCCCGGACACCGCCTGCATCACCGCCGCCCCGCCGAAGAAGGCCATGTTCATCGCGGAGAGCGCCCGGCCGGTCTGCTCCGGCGGGACCTCCGCCCGCACCAGGGAGAAGGTCAGCACCTGGAAGCTGATGGCAATGCCGAAGCCGAAGAGCAGCACGGCATCCAGGCCGGCACCCGGCACGGTGCGCCCCGCCAGCAGCAGCCCCAGCAGCGCGGCGGCCGCGAAATGCCCGGCGGCCAGCAGCGCCACCCTGCGGTTCAGCGCCCGGTCCACCGCCCCGGCCAGGGCCGGGCCGAGGATCAGCGCGACGGTGCAGCCGAGCAGCACATGGCCGGCCTCCACCCGGCTGAGCCCCTTCACGACCATCAGCCAGGGCCCGCCCCACAATCCACGCACGCCGAAGACGGCGGCGAAGCTGGCAAAGGCGATGACCATCATCGGCCGCATCGCCGGCGAGGCCGCCAGCGCCAGCACCTGCCGCGTATCCGCCCAGAGCGAGGAAGGCTGGCCGCGCTCCGGCGCCAGCTGCCGCACCACCAGCCACACCGCCAGCGCCGCCAGACCCGCCAGCCCGGCGCAGGCGAGATAGCCCGCCCGCCAGCCCTGCCACTCCACCAGCAGCGCCAGCGGGCTGGCCGAGAGCAGCATGCCGGTATTGCCGATGGCCTGGATCAGCCCGGCCCACAGCGCGAAGCGCGGCCCGGACATGGCGCGGGCGGCATAGGTCATCGGGCACATCAGCATGCCGGAGCACCCCACCCCCAGCACCACCTGCGCCAGCACCATGCCCGCCGCCCCCGGCGCCAGCGCCGCCAGCAGCGCGCCGAGGCTGCCGATGGCCAACAGCCAGAGCGCGACGCGGCGCACGCCGTAGCGGTCCAGCGCCACGCCCACCGGCAGCATCGCCACGGCGAAGGCGGCGGGGAAGATGCCGGTCAAGCCGGCAAGCGCATCCGGCGTCAGCGCCAGGTCGCGCATCAGCATATCCGCCGTCATGGCCGGCAGGGTGCGCACGGCGTTGGAGAAGACATGCCCCATGGTCAGGACGATGACGGAAGCCGCCACCGCCCCGGCCGCTGCCGGTGCCGACACGGCTAGTTCCGGAACATCTTGCCCGGGTTGAGGATGCCCTTGGGGTCCAGCCCGTGCTTGATGCCGCGCATCACCGCCAGCGCCTCCGGCCCGTGTTCCTGTTCCAGGAATTCCCGCTTGCCGAGGCCCACGCCATGCTCCCCGGTGCAGGTGCCGCCCAGCGCCAGGCCGCGGGCGCCGATGCGGCGGTCCATCTCCCAGGCACGTTCCAGGGCGCCGGGCTCATTGGGGTCGAACAGCACCATCTGGTGGAAATTGCCGTCTCCGACATGGCCGACGATGCAGGTGGTGTGGCCCAGCGCATCGGCTTCCTCCTTGGCGCCGACCAGCGCCTCGGCGAGGCGGGAGATGGGTACGCAGACATCGGTGGTCAGCGCCCGCCAGCCCGGCTTCAGGGCGCAGCCGGCCCAGTAGGCGTCGTGCCGCGCCTTCCACAGCCTGTTGCGCGCCTCGGCATCGGTGGCCCAGGCGAAGCCCTCGCCGCCGTAATCCGCGGCGATGGCCTCCACCGCCTCGGCCTGTTCCTTCACCGCGGCATGGCTGCCATGGAATTCGAGGAACAGGGTGGGCGCGGCGCGGAAGCCCTCCAGCTTCGAGTAGCGGATGCAGGCGTCCATCATGGTGGCGTCCAGCAGTTCGATCCGCGCCACCGGGATGCCGGCCTGCATGGTGGCGATCACCGCCTGCACCGTCGCGGCGAGGTCCGGGAACTGGCAGACCGCGGCGGACATCGCCTCCGGCACGCCATGCAGCCGCAGCCTGATCTTCGTAATGACGCCGAGCGTGCCCTCGCTGCCGATGAACAGCCGGGTCAGGTCGTAGCCGGCCGAGGATTTGCGGGCGCGGCCGCCGGTCTGGATGACGCGGCCATCGGCCAGCACCACCTCCAGCCCCAGCACATTCTCCTTGATCGTGCCATAGCGCACGGCATTGGTACCGGAAGCCCGCGTGGCGCACATGCCGCCGATGGTGCACACGCTGCCCGGATCAACCGGGAAGAAAAGCCCCTGGTCGCGCAGATGCTCGTTCAGTTGCTGGCGCGTCACCCCCGGCTCGATCAGGCAATCCATGTCCTCCGGGTTCACTTCCAGGATGCCGGTCATGCGGGAGAGGTCGAGAGAGATGCCGCCGCGCACCGGGTTCACATGGCCTTCCAGGCTGGTGCCGGCGCCGAAGGGGGTGACCGGCACGCCATG
>JAEWCI010000615.1 GCA_023390705.1 Pseudomonadota bacterium | reverse complement strand
GTGCCGTGGGCAGCGAAACCGGCTGCGGCGCGACGGCAGGCGCTGCGGCCGCT
Organism: Pseudomonadota bacterium; assembly: GCA_023390705.1. Classification (GTDB taxonomy): domain Bacteria; phylum Pseudomonadota; class Alphaproteobacteria; order Acetobacterales; family Acetobacteraceae; genus JAEWCI01. The sequence continues at coordinate 3,868 of JAEWCI010000615.1, read as the reverse complement.
GCCGCCGCGCCCGGGCGGCGGCCGGGATCGGCGGCGAGCAGGCGGTAGTACAGCTCGAAATCCACCCGGCCGCTCGGCACCAGGTCGTTCTCCGCTTGGTAGCGGGCAATGGCCGGGCCCAGCGCGCCACCGCCGCTTGGCAGGTAGCCGGCGCGCATCAGCCCGGCGCGGATGAAGTTGTCGCGCTCGGATGGCGGCATGCTGTCGAACCACTGCCGCGCCTCGGTGCGGAAGGCCGGGTTGGTCGGCTCGATTGAGAGGCACTCCCAGTACGGCACGCGCGCCAGCTTGCCGAGCACCTCGATGGTCGAAAGCTCCACCAGGTTGCGCACCGCCTGGGCGAAACCCTCGGACTGGTTGAGCGAGACGCTGAAGGAAAGCCCCGCCTTGCCGATCAGCCCGCCGACATCGGCACCACGGCCGCGGCGCACCACCGCGATGGCATTGCTGGCGGAGATGCCGGGCAGGATCTGCCGCGTCACCAACTGCCCGACATTCAGGTCCATGGTGACGACCGAGACCACCTGGTCGCTGGAGACGCCGAGATCGAGCCGCGCCAGCGAGATGCCGGCGCTCTGCGCGGAGTTCAGGACATTGCTGTCGAGCTGGGTGATGGCGCCGCGGATGTAGTAGCTGGGCGCCACGAAGTCCTGCCGCAGCCCCACCATCTCCGACAGGATCTGCACATCGAGCTGGGTGATATCGTAGTCCACGAAACGGAAGGCGCCGCTGGTGGCGGACATGCGGGAGACGGCGCTGATGAACATCTCCTTGGTGCCGGTGGCGATCAGCCCGGTGGCGTCGGGGATGCCGGCGGTGGTGATGTAGATGTCGCGCTTGCCATGGGCGGCGAACATGTTGTCCATGCAGCGCAGCGCTTCGCTGAAATTGCCGATGTTGCGCACCGGTGCGGTGCGTGGCTGCTGGGTGTCGAAGGCGGTTTCCGGCCGCGGATGGCAGGCACCGGCCAGCAGGGCCAGCAGCATCGCGGCCGCTGGGGCTTTCCGGGTCCGTCTGGCATCGTTCATGGCACGCTCCCTGGTTGCGGAGCGGCGCCACCGCGACGCCCTTGACGACCGCGCGCCGCGTGGCCGACCGCTCCATGGTACCAGGAAAGCCGCTGCCAAGGTGTATCCTGCTGTGAGCGATCGCACAGGGCCGGCGCAATTCTCAGTGAAGCGTCATGCGCGATGCGGGCGCATTCCGCTGCCGTTTCCTCGCGCTGCCGGCGAGCACGGAATCCGCCCGAAGCTGTGGCGTGGTTCACAGAGGCTTGGGTGGTGGGGTGGGTAGGTTGTGGTCACGCCGGGCCGAGGGGGCACGGCGAGACCCAGAGGAAAGTGAAGGAGACCCTCCCATGCGTGCCATCCTGCTCCCCGTTGCTGCGCTCGCCTTCGCCGCCGGCGCCTCCGCCCTGACCAGCGCCAGCGCGCAACCGCTGCAGACCGGCGGGGTGACGATCACCCGCGGCGGCGGCAACGTGAACACCGCTGCCGGCCGCTTCTCGGTGGCCGACCAGGCGGTGGCGACCATCGGCGGCACCGCGCGCGGCCGCTTCGCCCAGGCCAACACCTATGGCGGCGGCAACCACAACACCGCGCTCGGCCGCGGCTCCATGGCCTTCCAGGATGTCACCACGGTGGGCGGCACCGCCCTCGGCCGCTTCGCCCGCGCCAACACCTATGGCGGCCACAACACCAACACCGCCCGCGGCGCCTTCAGCCAGGCCGGCCAGTCCGTCACCACCATGGGCGGCACCGCCCTCGGCCGCGGCGCCCTCTCCCAGGTCTATGGCGGCCGCAACACCAACACCGCTTCCGGCCGCTTCTCTGTCGCCGAGCAGCAGGTCCTCACCATGGGCGGCATCGCCCAGGGCCGCTTCGCCCAGGACCGCGTCTTCGGCGGACATAACCAGAACCGCGCCACCGCACGCGGCGCCTTCGCCAACCAGCAGGTCGTCACCATCGGCGGGCAGTAACCGCCGCCTCCCTGATCCTCCCTCCCCCCTGAGTGCAACCTTGCTCGCCCGTCACGCGCTGACGGGCGAGCCTTCTTCTATCTGCGGCGCGGCTTGTTCCGCCCTTCGCGTCTCGGCACTCTCCCTTCCCGGCTGCATCGGGCGGAGAGGGCTGCAATGACCATCGCCGAAAGCCACCGCGAGGCGTTGCTCACCTCGCATTTCCTGCTGCGGCATCTCGCGCGCGAAGAGTTGCGGCGACTGGCCGCCGGCGCGCAGATGCAACGCTACGCGCGCCACGCGACCATCTTCCAGAAGGGCGATCCCGGCAACAGCATGATGGCCGTCATCCGCGGCCGGGTGAAGATCTGCACCTTCTCCGACGAGGGCAAGGAGCTGGTCCTGAACATCATCGACCAGGGCGGGCTGTTCGGCGAGATCGCGGTGCTGGACGGAAGGCCGCGCACCGCCGATGCGGTGGCGCTGGAGGAAACCGACCTGCTGGTGCTGCAGCGCAGCCAGTTGCTGCCGGCGCTGACCGGCAACCCGGAAGTCGCGGCGCGGCTGCTCGCCGTGCTCTGCCAGCGCCTGCGCCAGACCAGCGAACACCTGGAGGACGCGCTGCTGCGCGAAGCACCCTCGCGCCTGGCGCGCGGGTTGCTGCGGCTGGCCGAAACCTTCGGCAAGCCGGAGCCGGGCGGGGTGCGGATCGGCATCAAATTGTCGCAGCAGCAGCTCGGCAGCCTGATCGGCGTCTCGCGGGAAAGCGTGAACAAGCTGCTGGGCGACTGGACGCGCGCCGGCCAGCTGGCGCTGGACAAGGGCCATATCGTCATCCCGGACCGCGCGGCGCTGCAGGCGATCAGCGAAACCGAGGCGTGAAGCCCCGGGGCCGCCCCGGCGCATCGGGATTGAACCCGCGTGCCTGCTTTATCTGACCGCGTTTCCTGCGGCGATTGAACACATGCGTTCAACCGCACGCTTCGTCTGAAAATGCTCTGATCCGCCGCAGATCCCCGGCCGCAGGGCAGGCGCGCGCGCCCCGCCTGCCATCCATTCCGGCACGGCCGGCATCCGTCTCCTATCGCGCTGCCGGCGCCGTGGCAGGGCCGCCCGGTCCGGCCGCAAGCCTGCCCTCGCCTCTCGCCCTGCTGTCGATCCGCCATGCCGGCATCCCGGCGCGGCGGTTGCGCAGCGGCAGCGTGCCGACGCAGCGGCCGGGGAACTCACCGCCCAGCCGCTGCCAGGTCGGCTCCCCCACCATGATGGTGCAGGGCCCGTCGCCATGCTCCTTGCCGGCCTGTTCCAGCCGGGCGCCGACATTGGCGGTGTCGCCCAGCAGGGTGAATTCCATGCGCGCGCCATGGCCGATGCCGCCCGCCACCAGCGGCCCGGTATGGATGCCGATGCGCAGCCCCGCTTCCGGCAGCCCCTGCGCCCGCCATTCGGCATTCAGCGCCGCCATGGCGGCCTCCATCGCCAGGGCGCAGCGCGCGGCGGCGCGGGCATCGGCGGCGATCTCCGCCTCGGTCCTGCGCGGCAGCGGCGCGCCGAACACCACCAGGATGCCGTCCCCGACGAAGCGCAGCACCACGCCGCCCTCCGCCATGACGATACCGACCATCACATCCAGGTAGCGGTCCAGCCACGCGATCAGCGGCGCCGGCGGCAGGCTTTCGCAGATGCTGGTGAAGCCGGCGAGGTCGCTGAACAGCACCGTCGCCACCAGTTCCTGCGGCTTCGGCCGTCCGCCGGCCAGGAACAACTCGCGCTCGCGCAGCATCGCCTCCGCCACCGGGGCGCTGACGAAGCGGCTGAAGAGCTGGTGCAGCAGCGCGCGGTCGCGGCGTTCCTCCCGCCCGCGCCAGGCGCGCAGCGTGCCGCCGGCCTGCAGCGCGGCCAGCACTGGCG
>JAEWCI010000120.1 GCA_023390705.1 Pseudomonadota bacterium | reverse complement strand
CGCCAGGGCGGTGCCGAAGAAGCCCATGCCGCCGCGCTGCGGCTGGAGCATCTGCGGGTTGTAATTCGGCGGATACTGGGGCTGCGGCGGCGGCGGCATGGGCGCCGGCTGCGCCTGGCGGGCACCGCCGCCGCCGAACATGCCGAACAGCCCGCCGCCCTTCTGCTGCTGCGCCGCCTGGGCTTGGCCCTGACGGCGGGCATTCTCAACCTCCCACTCCAACTGGCGGATGCGGTTCTGCATCTCCACGATCGCCGCTTCCTGCACGAAGGCGGTCTGGGTGATGCGGTAGCGCGCTTCCGGGTAGCGGTTGAAAAGCTCGGCGATGAGCGCGTCGGCCTCGCGGTCCACCGGCGGCAGCGGCGGCTGCGCCTGGGTGTTCGGCACACTGCCCCAGGGCCCGGCGGGCGCGGCGGCAGGGGTGGCTCCGGCGATGCGCGCCACGAATTCGCTTATTATACGGCGCTCTTCGTCGTTCATGGCTTTCCTCTGTCTCCTTGGCCCGTTTTCCCGGCGGGCCGCCGGCGGAAGTGGTCCGGTTCCGTCTCGGTTTCAAGCGGTGCCGATGCGCGGCGGCAGGCCAAGCCTGCGCCATTCGATCACCGGGCAGCGGTCCTGCACGAAGCGCAGCCCGGCGGCGCGGGCGCGGTCCCCGGCGGCATCGTCGATGACGCCCAGTTGCAGCCAGACGGTGCGGGCGCCCAGGCGGATCGCCTCATCCACCACCGCCCCGGCATCCTGGCTGCGGCGGAACACGTCCACCATGTCGAGCGGCCCGGCTTCCTCCAGCCGCGCCACCACCGGCCGGCCGTGCAGTTCCCGTCCGGCGATGCCGGGATTCACCGGCTGGACGGCATAGCCGCGGTCCACCAGGAAGCGGCTGACGCCGAAGCTCGGCCGGTCCGGCCGATCCGAGGCGCCGACCACGGCGATGTGCCGGGTGTCCAGCAGGATGGAGCGGATCTCGTCGTCGGTCATGCCAGTCCTTTCGGTTGCGGGCGATGATGCCCCGTGCTCGCCCGGGACTGAAGGGGCGCGCGGGAGGATCATGCCGGGCTTCCCCGGCACCAGGGCGGGCAGTTTGCGCTGCGGCGCTGCTGTTGGCGCTTGATGCCGGGGCGGTTCGCGGCATCTAACGCCCATGATCCCTGCCCTGTTCGATACCCGCCCCCGAGTCGCCCTGCTGCGGCTGGCCGGCGTGATCTCCCCGCGGCCTGGCCTGGGCGGTGGGCTTTCGCTGGCCGGCGTGGCGCCGCTGCTGGACCGGGCCTTCGCCATCAAGCGGCTTTCCGCCGTGTTCCTGGCCATCAACTCGCCGGGTGGCTCGGCGGTGCAGTCCAGCCTGATCGCCGCGCGCATCCGCCGGCTGGCTGATGAAAAGAAGCTGCCGGTGGTGGCCTGCGTGGAGGATGCCGCGGCCTCGGGCGGCTACTGGCTGGCCTGCGCGGCGGATGAGATCGTCGCCGACCCGGCTTCCATCCTCGGCTCCATCGGCGTCATCGCCGCCGGCTTCGGGCTTCCCGCGGCGCTGGAGAAGCTGGGCGTGGAGCGGCGGGTGCATACCGCCGGCACCGAGAAGAGCTTCTGGGACCCCTTCCGACCGGAACGGCCGGAGGATGTGGCGCGGCTGGAATTGCTGCTTGCCGAACTGCACGCCGAATTCCGCGCCTGGGTGAAGCAGCGCCGCGGCGCGAAGCTCGCCCTGCCGGATGATGAGCTGTTCAGCGGCCGCTTCTGGGCCGGCCGCCGCGCCGTGGAACTGGGCCTGGCGGACCGGCTGGGCGATGCCGATGGCGAGGCGAAGCGCCGCTTCGGCGAGAAGGTGCGGATCATCCCCGTCGGCGCGCCGCGCCGCCCCTGGCCGCTGCGCCTGCTGCCCGGGCTTTCCGCCGAGGCCGCCATCGCCGCGGTGGAGGAACGGGCGGCCTGGGCGCGGCTGGGGCTGTAGCCTGCGGCCGCCCTGGGCGGAAAAGCGCGGGGGGTGGAGCAGCGGCCCAATGATGCAGCGGGACCCGGCCTGGTCTGGCGACAGTCAGGGCGGGGCGGGGCCGGAGGCTCCAAGCAGGGCGTCGATCGCCTTCGCCAGCCGGACATCCCGCGCCGAAAGCCCGCCGGCATCATGGGTCGTCAGCTGGATCTCCACCCGGTTCCAGACATTGGCCCATTCGGGGTGGTGGTTCTGCGCCTCGGCCAGCAGCGCCACCCGGGCCATGAAGCCCCAGGCTTCGGAGAAATCCCGGAATGTGAAGCGGCGGTGGATGGCGTCACGGCCTTCAACCATTGTCCATTCCGGCAACTCCCGTGCCATCGTCTGGCGCGCCGCCGCGTCCAGCTTCACGATCATCTCTTCGCTCCCTGCTTGACGGCGGCGGCGGGACGGCTTCCGGTGGGGACATGCGCCACACTACGCCCCCCACCGCCGACGACCTGGTAGAGATGGCCGAGGCGGCCTTCGCCGCCATCCCCCAGGAATTGCGCGATCTTGTGCGCGGCGCCGCCATCGTGGTGGAGGAGACGCTGGGCGAGGAGACGGTGGCCGAACTCGGGCTCGACAGCCCCTGGGAGCTGACCGGCCTCTACCGCGGCACGCCGCTGACGCAGAAGAGCGTCCTGGACGTGCCGACGGAGCCCGACACCATCCTGCTGTTCCGCGAGCCGATCCTGCTGGAATGGATCGAAACCGGCGAGGACCTTTTCCGCCTGGTGCGCAACGTGCTGATCCACGAGATCGGCCACCATTTCGGTCTTTCCGACGACGACATCGAGCGGCTGGAGGAGGAGGGGTAGGCGCCGGCAGCGCCTGCCCTGTCCACCCTAATCC
>JAEWCI010000569.1 GCA_023390705.1 Pseudomonadota bacterium | reverse complement strand
GCCTGGGCCCGGCGGGAACCGGACCCAGGGCCGTTCATGCGGCGGGGATGGCCGTCGCTTCTATCGCGCCGGCCGATCCACGGCTTCGGGCCCTGCGGCCCTCCGCCGACCGGGCGGCTCAGATCCTGCCGACCAGGTCCAGCGACGGGGCGAGGGTCTTCTCGCCCTCCTGCCACTTCGCGGGGCAGACCTCGCCCGGGTGCGAAGCGACGTACTGGGCGGCCTTCACCTTGCGCAGCAGCTCCTTCGCATCGCGGCCGATGCCGCCGGCGGTGATCTCGACGATCTGGATCCTGCCCTGCGGGTCGATCACGAAGGTGCCGCGGTCGGCCAGGCCGGCTTCCTCGATCAGCACCTCGAAGTTGCGGCTGATGGCATGGGTCGGGTCGCCGACCATGGTGTATTCGATCTTGCGGATCGCCGCCGAGGTATCGTGCCAGGCCTTGTGGGAGAAATGCGTGTCGGTCGAGACGCTGTAGATCTCCACCCCCAGCTTCTGGAACTCGGCATAGTTGTCGGCCAGGTCCTCAAGCTCGGTCGGGCAGACGAAGGTGAAGTCGGCGGGGTAGAAGAACACGACCGACCACTTGCCCTTGAGGTCGGCATCGGTAACGGTGATGAACTTGCCGTTCTTGTAGGCAGTCGCCGTGAAGGGCTTCACTTCGGTATTGATCAGGGACATGTCGGTCTCCGTGGTGTTCGTCACTGGTCGGCCATTCCAGGCACGCGGTTTCACGGGAGGACCTGTGCGGTCCTTCTGGCTACTGCCGCTTACCGGGGGTCGGTCTGCCTGGGATGGCTGCTTGACCACGGATTAGATAGGGCAACTGAACAAACTATAAAAACGCAAAAAACTTCTGATTTCGATTGATGAAATCGATCATGCGGGGCACAGGCAGGGCTCCACCGGGCGCTGCGGTCCTGCTTCCTCGACCGGCCCGAGTGGAAGAAATGCTCCCGCCCCGCCCTGAACGCCGTCGCAAGGGGAGGGAGGTCAGCCCCGGCGCACCACGTAGTCGGCCGCTTCCAGGGCCGCAACGATGGCATTCCCCTGGGCGGTGTCGCGCACCTCGATCATCAGTTCCAACTCGGCGCTCTGCACCGAGGGCGCGGCGAAGAGGCGCTGGTGGCTCACCTCGATGACATTGCCGCCGGCCGCGGCGACCCGGGTGGCGATGTCGGCCAGCACGCCCGGGCGGTCCGGGATGTCCAGGTGCAGGCGCAGGATGCGGCCGTCCCGCAGCAGGTTGCGCAGCAGCACATTGGCCAGGATGCGCGGGTCTATGTTGCCGCCGCAGACCACGGTGCCGACCTGCCTGCCGGCGAAGCGTTCGGGGAAGGCCAGCACCGCCGCCAGCCCCGCCGCGCCGGCGCCTTCGGCAACCACCTTGGCGCCTTCGGCCAGCAGGGCGATGGCCTGTTCCACCGCGCGCTCCGGCACTACCAGCACCTCGATCCCCAGGCGCTTCAGCATGGCCAGCGGCATCTCGCCCACATCGCGCACCGCGATGCCCTCGGCGATGGTCGGGCCGCCGACCGAGACGGGCTGGCCGGCTAGGCGCTGGACCATGGCCGGGTAGAATTCCACCTCCACCCCGAAGACCGGCATGCCGGGCCGCAACTCCGCCGCCGCCGCCGCGCAGCCAGCCAGCAACCCGCCGCCGCCCACCGGGAAGACCACAGCCTCGATGGCCGGCGCGTCCTCCAGCATCTCCAGCGCGATGGTGCCCTGGCCGGCGATCACCCCGGCATCGTCATAGGGGTGGATGAAGGTCAGGCCCTCGGACAAGGCCAGGGCATGGGCATGGGCCGCGGCCTCGGCCAGCGTCTCGCCATGCAGCACCACCCTGGCGCCCCAGCCTTCGGTGCGCACCACCTTGGTGGCGGGGGTGAATTTCGGCATGACGATGGTGGCGCCGATGCCGGCCAGCGCGGCATGGCGCGCCACCGCCTGGGCATGGTTGCCGGCCGACATGGCGATGACGCCCGCCGCCTTCTCCCGCGCCGAGAGCAGGGCGATGCGGTTGGCGGCGCCACGTTCCTTGAAGGCACCGGTGGCCTGCAGATTGTCCAGCTTCAGCCAGACCTTCGTGCCGGCGGCGCGCGAGACGGCGTCCGAGAGGAGGGTGGGGGTGCGCAGCACCGCGCCCCGGATGCGCCCCGCCGCCGCCTGCACATCGGCGAGGGTGACGGCCGGCTTGGCGGGCGGCGCATCCAGCGCCGCCGCCTGACCACGCAGCGGCATGGCGCTCAACCGAACCGGACGTCGGTGATCTCGTAGGCGCGGGCGCCGCCCGGGGCGGGCACTTCCACGCTGTCGCCGATCTTCTTGCCGATCAGCGCCTTGGCCAGCGGCGAGGAGATGGAGATGGAGCCCACCTTCATGTCGGCCTCATAGGCGCCGACGATCCGATAGGTCTTCTCCTCCTCGGTCTCCTCGTCGAGGATCGTCACCCGGGCGCCGAATTTCACCTGGTCGCCGGAAAGCTTGGAGACGTCGATCACCTCGGCCGAGGGGATGATGGTCTCAAGCTCGGCGATGCGGCCTTCTATGAAGGACTGGCGCTCCCGCGCCGCGTGGTATTCCGCGTTCTCGGAAAGATCGCCATGCGCGCGCGCTTCCGCGATCGCCCGGATCACCGCCGGACGCTCCTCGGCTTTCAACTGCTTAAGCTCGTCCTCCAGCTTCGCCAGACCTTCCGCGGTCATGGGGAATTTCTGCACGGCGCGCCTTTCCTTCGACCTGCTCCAACCATCCTGCACTATCGGCTGGCTCCGGCGCTACCGGTGCGTTTCCGGTTCCGTCGAGGGCCATAATGATGGCGGGTAGAAACACCAACGGCGGGGGAGCGGTTCCCCGCTCCCCCGTCCCATCAGAACGAATGGGCAAAATAAGACTGGAGCGGCGCCACATCAAGGGTTCCGGCGCGCAGCGCGGCGATGGCATGCACCGCCGCCCGGGCGCCCGCCGCGGTGGTGTAGTGCGGCACGCCATGGGTCAGGGCGGAGCGGCGGATGTCGAAGCTGTCCGCCACGGACTGCCCGCCGCCGGTGGTGTTGATCACCAACTGGATCTCGCCGGACTTGATGGCGTCCACGCAATGCGGCCGTCCCTCCAGCACCTTGTTCACCACCTGGCAGGGCAGCCCGGCTTCGCGGATGCGCGCCGCCGTGCCGCGGGTGGCCAGGATGTCGAAGCCCATATCGGCAAGCCGCCGCGCCAGGGTGACGGCGGCCGCCTTGTCGCCATCCTTCACCGAGATGAATGCCGTGCCATCCAGCGGCAATTTCACCCCGGCGCCGAGCTGCGCCTTGGCGAAGGCGCGTTCAAAGCTGGCATCCAGCCCCATCACCTCGCCGGTGGACTTCATCTCCGGGCCGAGGATGACGTCCACATTGGGGAAGCGGTTGAAGGGGAAGACCGCTTCCTTCACCGCGACATGGCGGTAGACCGCATCGTCATCCAGGCCGAATTCCGCCAGCTTCGCCCCGGCCATGACGCGCGCGCCGACCTTGGCGACCGCGACGCCGGTGGCCTTGGCGACGAAGGGCACGGTGCGGGACGCGCGCGGGTTCACTTCCAGGACGAAGATCTCGCCATCCTTCACCGCATACTGCACGTTCATCAGGCCCTTCACCTTCAGGGCCTTGGCCATCGCCTCGGTTTCCGCCTTCAGTTCCGTCACGATGACCGGCGGCAGGGAATAGGGCGGCAGGGAGCAGGCGCTGTCGCCCGAATGGATGCCGGCCTCCTCGATATGCTCCATCACCCCGGCGACATAGACCGCGCCGGTCTCGTCGGCGATGCAGTCCACATCCACCTCGATCGCGTCGGCCAGATACTGGTCGATCAGGATGGGGTTCTCGCCCGAGACCTTTACCGCCTCCTGGCCGAAATGCAGCAATTGCTCACGGTTATGGGCGATCTCCATGGCGCGCCCGCCCAGCACGTAGCTCGGCCGCACCACCACCGGGTAGCCGATGCGCTCGGCCTCCACCACCGCTTCCTCCAGGGTGCGCGCGGTGCCGTTCTGCGGCTGCTTGAGGCCGAGGCCCTTCAGCAATT
>JAEWCI010000515.1 GCA_023390705.1 Pseudomonadota bacterium | reverse complement strand
CGCCCGGCACGGACGTTACCAACCGCGCACGCGCCGATGCCATTGGCAAAAGCACACCCACCCGCGTGAACCCCGACAATCGCAGCGCATAGCCGCCGCGGCTCAGGCCGCCGCACCCCCCGCGCAGCTCCGGCACAGTCCTTCCAGTTCCACCGTCGCGCGTTGCAGGGTGAAGCCGGCGGTGCGGGCGGCGCGGACCAGGGAAGCGGTCACCGCCGGGTCGCTGAGTTCGGTGGTGGCGCCGCAGCGGCGGCAGATCAGGAATTGGTGCGGGTGGTCATGCGCCTCCCCGCAGTCGCAGTCCTCCGGGTGGTCCTCCACCTCGGCGCAGCCGACGAAGGCGTTCAGCCGCTCCACCTTGTGGATCAGCCCCTGCTCCACCAGGAAGTCCAGCGCCCGGTACACCGTGGGCGGCGCCGCCCCGGCCCGGCTGGCCTTCAGCCTGTCCAGCAGCGCATAGGCGCCGAGCGGCTGCCCGGCCTCCAGCACCAGCCGCAGCACCTGGCGGCGCAGTTCGGTCAACTGGGCGCCGCGCCGGGCGCAGAGGGCGGCGGCGCGATCCAGGCTGGCCTCCAGCGGGGCGGCCAAGGGGGCAGGCTCGGCCATGGGGGGTCCTCCTTTCGGCGCATCCCACCGATATATAGCCGCATGAGCGCCGACCCGACGACCCTGACCGTCCCCGACCCCGCCGCCCGCGCGGCTTTCCTCGATGCCATCCGCTTCGATGCCCGCGGCCTGGTGGCGGCCATCGCCCAGCAGCATGACAGCGGCGAGGTGCTGATGCTGGCCTGGATGAACCGCGAGGCGGTGGAGGAGACGCTGGCCACCGGCCGCGTCACCTATTTCTCCCGCTCCCGCAACGCGCTGTGGCGCAAGGGGGAGACATCCGGCCAGGTGCAGCGGCTGGTGGACCTGCGGCTGGATTGCGATGGCGACGCGCTGCTGGCGCTGGTGGACCAGCAGGGCGTGGCCTGCCACACCGGCCGCCGCAATTGCTTCTACCTGGCCCCGCGCGAAGGCCGCCTGGCCGAGATCAGCCAGCCCGAAGTGGCGCCGGAGGCGCTGTACGGAAGATGAGCGACACCGCGAAACCCGCCCCGAAGGCACGGCCGGAGCCGGTGCCCGTCACCGTGCTCACCGGCTTCCTCGGCGCCGGCAAGACCACCCTGCTGAACCGGCTGCTGAAGCACGAGGCGCTGGCGGATACCGCCGTGCTGGTGAACGAGTTCGGCGAGATCGGCCTCGACCACCTGCTGGTGGAGAAGCTGGACGACGACACCGTGCTGCTCAATGCCGGCTGCCTCTGTTGCACGGTGCGCGGGGACCTGGTGCGGGCGCTGCGCGACCTGGCGGTGCGGATCGAGGGCGGGCACCCGATCCGCCGGGTGGTGGTGGAGACTACCGGGCTGGCCGACCCCGCCCCCATCCTGCAGACGCTGATGAGCGACCCGCTGGTGCTCTACCGCTACCGGCTGGACGGGGTGGTGACGCTGGTGGATGCCGTGAACGGCATGCAGACCCTGGACAGCCAGCCGGAAGCGGTGAAGCAGGCGGCGGTGGCGGACCGGCTGGTCATCACCAAATCGGATCTGGCGACGCCCGAACAGGTTTCCGCCCTCTGGGCCCGGCTGCGCGCGCTGAACCCGGGCGCGCCGCTGCTGAACGCCCTGCATGGCGAGCTGGAGCCGGAAGCGGTGCTGAATTGCGGCCTCTACGACGCCAGCCGCAAGCACCCCGAGGTGAAGCGCTGGCTGGACGCCGAAGCCTTCGCGCCACCCGGCCATGGGCACGGCCACGGACACGACCATGGGCACGGTCACGGACACGACCATCATGCCCAGGCCCAGCATGGGCACGACCCCAACCGCCACGATTCGCGCCTCCATGCCTTCTGCCTGCCCTATGACGAGCCCCTGCCCTGGGACGGGCTGGCAACCTGGCTGGAAGTGCTGGCCATGACGAAGGGGGAGAACCTGCTGCGGCTGAAGGGCATCCTCAACCTCCAGGGCGAGGACCGGCCCGTCGCCATCCATGGCGTGCAGCACCTGTTCCATCCGCCGGTCAAGCTGGCGGCCTGGCCGGAAGGGGACAGCAGGCAGTCCCGCCTGGTCTTCATCCTGCGCGACCTGGACCGGGCGGTGGTGGAGAAGGGTCTGGAAGCCTTCCTCGCCTCCGCCGCCGAACAGGCGAAGATCGCCGAGGGCGGCACAGCCCCGCGTTGACCGGACCCCGCCGCGGTGTGATCCTTGCGCCCCCCGAATGCGGGAAGGAACTACCCGATGCCGCTGACCATGCCGGAGGAGCTGCTGCTCCTCATGCTCGACGACCAGTCGGGCCGATTGATTGACCGTTCCATGCCCGCGGGCGACTACGCCCTGGCCGGCGCGGTGCTGGCCGAACTCGCCCTGGCCGGGCGGATCGACAGCGATCCGCAGCGGCTCTTCGTGGTGAACCCGGCGCCGACCAACGACCCGGTGCTGGACGCCGCCCTGTCGCAGATCGCCGCGGCGCAGACCCCGCAGGACAGCCGCTACTGGATCGAAACCCTGGCCGCCGATGCCGCGACGATGCGCGACCAGTTGTTTGCCCGGCTGGTGGCCCATGGCGTGCTGCGCGCCGAGGAAAGCCGCTTCCTCTGGGTCTTCCCCGAACGCCGCTACCCCATGGTGAGCGGCAAGGAGGAGCGCGAGGTGAAGGCGCGCCTGCTCGGTGTGATCTTCAAGGACGAGATCCCGGAGCCGCGCGACGCGCTGCTGATCGGCATCGCCCGCGCCGCCAACCTGTTCTCCCTGATCCTCTCCTCGGACGAGCTGGAGCGCGCCCAGCCGCGCATTGACCAGGTGGCCGACCTGGAGGAGCTGAACCGTTCGCTGGCCGCGGCGGTGCAGGAGATTCTCGCGCAGATCGCGCGCTACGCCTTCCTTGCCTGAGCCATTGGGACGCCCGAGATGGACATCACCGCATCCGACGCCCATGGCGTCCTCGTCGCCGCGCTGACCGGGCGGCTCGACCTCACCAGCGCGCCGGCGGCGGAAGCCGCGCTGCTCGGCATGGTGGCGAAGCGCCAGCCGGTGCTGATCGACCTTTCCGGCCTGGCCTATGCCAGTTCCGCCGGGCTGCGCGTGCTGCTGAAGGCGGCGCGGGAAGCCAAGCAGACCGGCCACGGCCTGGCGCTGTGCAACGCCCAGGGTCCGGTGAAGGAGGTGCTGGAAATCAGCGGCTTCCCCTCCATGATCCCGCTGCACGCGACGCGCGACGAGGCATTGGCCGCGCTGCGCGGCCAGGGCTAGCCAAGCGGGCCGCCCGGGGGGCGCCCCGCCCCCAGG
>JAEWCI010000106.1 GCA_023390705.1 Pseudomonadota bacterium | reverse complement strand
AAAGGGCAGCCATTCCTCATCCCCGGCCAGCGGCAGCCCGCCGGCCCCTGCGGCAGAAGGCTGGCGGCCATGGGCAGCAGGGCGCGCGGCGGGATGCGGCCGTCGCGGGCCAGCACCGCATTCTGTTCGCCGGCAGCGCGCAGATCGGCCAGCAGGCCCAAACCGGTGCGGTAGGCCAGCGGCAGCGTCTCGCCGTCCGCCACCGGCACCGCGAAGCCAGCCCGCTGCAGCAGCGCGGCCAGGTCCACAAGCTCCGCGAAGGGCGAGATCCGCGGCGAAATCCCGCCGCGCAACGCGCTTTCGGCGCTGGCCAGCGCTTCCCGCAGCTCCCCCAGCGTGCCGAGGCCGGGCAGGGAGGCGAGGAGCAACCCGTCCGGCTTCAGCGCCCGCCTGATCTGCAGCAGCGCGCCAGGCAGGTCGTTCACCCAATGCAGCGAAAGGCTGGCCACCACCAGGTCGAAGCTTTCGGGCGCAAAGGGCAGCCATTCCTCATCCCCGGCCAGCGGCAGCCCGCCGGCCCGTGCCGCCATCCGCGCCGACAGGTCCATGGAGACGACGAAGGGAATGCCGCGCGCCCGCAGCCTGGGCGCCACCACGCCGCGGCCGCCAAGGTCGAGCGCCCGCTCGAAGCGACGGGTGATGTCGTCCAGCCGGTCCAGCAGCCGGTCGGCCGCTTCCTCCAGGATGGGCGCCACCTGGTCCACGGTGGCGGCGGCGCGGTCGCGGCGCAGGCGGTGGAGGCGGCGATCAAAGATGCGGACGGGGTCGCTCATGCCCCGCAGATGCGCCCGGTTCCGCCCTGGGGCAAGGCAGGTTAGGCTCGGTGACCGAAACAGGTGGCACAAGGCGGCATCAGCCGCTGCCGCTACCGAAAACGCATCCGGCCACGGCGTCACGCCCGGTGCCGAGGGAGAGACGCCATGCGCAGCATCGAAGCGAAGACGCTGAAGGCCTGGATCAACGATGGCCAGGAACTGGCGATCCTCGATGCCCGCGAGGATGGCGAATTCGGCAGGTCGCACCTGTTCTGGGCCAATCCCTGCGCGCTGTCCCGCGCCGAGCTGCGCGCCCGCGCCATCCTGCCGCGCCGCGATGTGCGCATCTGCTGCGTCGATGGCGGGACGGGCGGGCTGGCGGGGCGGCTGGCGCAATATCTCGGTTCGGTCGGCTGCACCGATGTCAGCATCCTGGCGGGCGGCACTCCGGCCTGGGAGGCAGCGGGCTATGTGCTGTTCTCCGGCGTCAACGTGCCCTCCAAGGCTTTCGGCGAATGGGTGGAGCATCATTATGAAACGCCCTCGGTGGATCCCGGGGAGCTGAAGGCCATGATGGAGGCCGGCACCGACATGGTGGTGCTGGACAGCAGGCCGATGGACGAGTTCAACCGCATGTCCATCCCCGGCGCCATGGATGTTCCGGGCGGCGAGCTGGTGTACCGCATCGGCGAGATCGCGCCGAACCCCGCTACCACCATCGTGGTGAACTGCGCCGGCCGCACCCGTTCCATCATGGGCGCCGAATCGCTGCGCAGCGCCGGCGTGCCGCACCGGGTGGTGGCGCTGCGCAACGGGACCATGGGCTGGGAACTGGCCGGCTTCTCCTGCGACCGTGGCAAGAGCCTCAGCTACCCGCGCGGCACCCCGCAATCCCTGCCGCTCGCCCTGGCCCGCGCCACCGCCTTCGCCGAGCGCCACGGGGTGAAGAGCATCGACCGTGCCGGGCTGGCCAGGTTGCAGGCCGATGCCTCGCGCAGCCTGTATCTGCTGGATGTGCGGGACCCGGAGGAATTCGCCGCCGGCCATCTGCTTGGCAGCCGCAATGCCCCGGGCGGGCAGTTGGTGCAGGGCACCGACAACTGGGTGGCGGTGCGCGGCGCCCGCATCGTGCTGGTGGACGATACCGGGGTGCGCGCCCGCATGACCGGCGGCTGGCTGCGCCAGCTCGGCGGCTGGGAAGTCCATGTCCTGACCGATGGCCTGGATGGCCGGCTGGAGGAGGGCAGGGGGCTGGTGGAATGCCCTGAAGCCGATGCCATCAGGGCGCCCGGCCTGACCGCGCCGGACCTCTACGCGCTGCTCGCCGAAGGCGGTGCCCAGGTGCTGGACCTGGCGCGTTCCACCGAATACCGCGCCGGCCATATCCCCGGCGCCATCTGGGGGGTGCGGACAAGGCTGGCGGCGCTGGGGCCGAAGCTCGCCGCCGACCGCGCGGTGGTGCTGACCGCGAACGACCCGCTGCTGGCGAAGCTGGCGGTGCCGGAGGTGAAGGCCCTGGTCAACGCCCCGGTGAAGCTGCTGACCGGCGGCAACGCCGCCTGGAAGCAGGCCGGCTTCCCGCTGGAGGCCGACAAGCGGGTGCCGGCCGATGCCGAATGCATCGACGTCTATCTCCGCCCCTACGACCGCAATGACGGGGTGGAGGAAGCGATGCGCGAATACCTTTCCTGGGAGATCGACCTGGTGAACGAGGTGGCGCGCGACGGCGATGCCCGGTTCGGCGAGCACTGACGCCTTCGCCCGGCTGCGCGGCGGGCTGCGCCGCGCCGGCGGGCTGGTGCTGGATGCCCTGCTGCCGCCGCACTGCCTGACCTGCGACGCCCCGGTGGACCGGCAGGGCGGGCAATGCCCGGCCTGCTTCGTCGGGCTGTCCTTCATCACCCCGCCCTTCTGTGACCGTTGCGGCGTGCCCTTCCCGCATGCCGCGGCCGTGGCGGGCGGCCTCTGCCCGGCCTGCGAAGCCAGCCCGCCGGCTTTCGCCTGCGCCCGTGCCGCGCTGCGCTACGATGCCGGTGCGCGGCGCCTGATCCTGCCCTTCAAGCATGCCGACCGCACGGAACTGGCTGGGCCGCTGGGCCGGCAGATGGCCCGGGCCGGAGCGGCGCTGCTGGCGCGGGCCGAATTGGTGGCGCCGGTGCCGCTGCATTGGCGGCGAATGCTGGCGCGGCGCTACAACCAGGCGGCGCTGCTTTCCGCCCGTCTGGCG
>JAEWCI010000421.1 GCA_023390705.1 Pseudomonadota bacterium | reverse complement strand
CCCTGGGGCACGCCACCGGCCATGCCCGGCGCGGCGACACTCGGCACGACGCCCGCCGGGCCGGCGCGGCCCTGGTGGCGGCAATAGGCCGCGGGGCGCCGGTGGCCTGCTTCGTCCCGCCGAGGGGGCAGGAGATGGCCGGCTCAAGGCCGGCCATGACGAAGGAAAGGGGCTCTCCTCCCGGAGGGGCCGGAGACTATGCCCCCAGCAGCCGCCGCAGCTTGCGCACCGCGCTGTCCGGCGTGGTGAAGACCGGCCTGCCGGTGGCCGCTTCCACCAGCGGGGCGGCGCGGGCCAGGCTGAACTGCGCCAGCGCGATCACGTCGCAATCCGCCAGCGCCTTGCTGGCCTCGGCGGCCAGCCGGTCGTGCTCCGCCACGTCGCCGCGGTCCAGCGCCGCCAGCGCGCCTTCCGCCAGCTTCGGCACCACGGTGACGCCGGCGGGGAATTCCGGCGGCATGCTGACCAGGGTGGGCGGGAAGGTGGAGAGCAGGCCAATCCGCTTCCCCGCCGCGCAGGCTTCCTCGATCATCGCCTCGTTCGGCTTCAGCACCGGCATCGGCGCGGCATCGGCGGCGCAGGCTTCGATGCAGGGGCCGAAGGCGGAACAGGTAAAGAGGATACCGTCCGCCCCGGTGCCCCGGGCATAGCGGGCCAGGGTCAGGAAGCGTTCGGTCATGCGCGGTGTCAGCGCGCCGTCGCGGGCCAGGTCGGCGGAGAGGCTGTCATCCAGCAGGTTCATCAGGGTCGCCTCCGGCCAGAGTCGGGCGAAGGCGGCTTCGATGGGCGGCGGCGAATGCCGCAGGGCGTGGATCAGTGCGATACGCATGGGCAGGGTCCTAGCGGAGCGTGGTGCAGCGCTTCAGCGGCGAGGGGAATTCGCTGCAATCCGGGAAGACGATCTCGTCCGGCCCGCGCCGTTCCACCCGCAGCACATCGGGGTTGCCGCAGCCGAAGCCGAAATCCGGCGGAATGCGTCCGGCCATCGCCCCCATCGCGCGGCCGATCGGGGCGAAGCGGAATTCCAGCCCGTTCGGCACCGCGGCCACGGTTTCGATCAGGCGCTGGCGGAAGGCGGTATCCAGCGCGGTGGCGCGCAGCACCACATCGCGGGTGAAGATCACGGTGGGGCTGCCGAAGCAGGCGCCGCCTTCGGTGTCGATGGCCGGGAACTGCCCGCCGGTCCAGGCGCCCAGCACCCAGTCATGCGGCGGGGCCGGCCGCTGTGCCAGCGCCTCTCCCCAGCCCAGGGCCGCAAACCCGCCGATGCCGACCAATCCCCGCAGCAGGGTCCTACGCTGCATCCTTCATCCTCCGCGGCCATGTCCCGGAACTGGGCTTGTAGCGCGGCCGGGCGGGATTCCCCAACCCGGAGAGGACCGGTTCCACAGCGGGTTGCGCGTCTTCCTGAAGCCGCAATCCGAATCGCCGGGTGACTCCACCCGGCTTGAAAATGCTCTATGCCGGGGCGGTGGCCGCCACCCTGGGCGGCGCCGGGTCGCGCACCGGCAGATGGACCAGGGCGGCGAAGGCGGCGGCCAGGATGCCGATGATCCACATCAGGTCGTAGCTGCCGGTGCGGTCGAACACCAGGCCGCCCAGCCAGGCGCCGGCGAAGCCGCCGATCTGGTGGCCCAGGAAGACCAGGCCGAAGATGGTCGCCAGCCAGCGGGTGCCGAAATTGCGCGCGCAGAGCGCCACCGTGGGCGGCACGGTGGAAAGCCAGAGCAGGCCCATCACCGCCGAGAAGGCCAGCACCGTCGCGGTGGTCTTCGGCGCCAGTAGGAACACCGTCATCAGCACGCCGCGGCCGGCATAGATCAGCACCAGCAATTCCCGCCGCCGCCAGCGGCCGGAAAGCTCCCCGGCCAGCAGCGAGCCGCCGATGTTGAACAGCCCGATCAGGCTGATCGCCCCCGCGCCCACCGCCGCCGGCAGATGGCAGGTGGCGACGAAGCCGGGCAGGTGGATGGAGAGAAAGCTGACATGCAGGCCGCAGACGAAGAAGCCGAAGAACAGGCACCAGAAGCTGGGCGAGCGGAAGGCGATGGCCAGCGCCTCCGTCGCGGTCTGTTCGGTGGCCCCGGCCGTGGGCGGCGCCGGGCGGTCGGCCAGCGGCAGGGAGAAGGGGATCACCAGCAGCACCGCCGCCGCCATCAGCAGCATGGCCGTCTGCCAGCCGAAGCCGTTGATGCCGAATTGCACCAGCGGCACCACCAGGAACTGGCCGAAGGAACTGCCGGCGGTGCCGAGCCCGACCGCCCGGCCGCGCTGGGATTCCGGCAGCAGCCGGGTGAGGCTGGCGATGATGATGGGCATGCCGGCGGCCGAAACCGCCACGCCCATCACCAGCCCGGCGAAGAAGGTGAACAGCCCCAGCCCATCGGCGAAGGCCATGCCCAGCGTGCCGATGGCCTGCAGCACCGCTCCGCCCATCAACACCCTGCGGCCGCCGATGCGGTCCGCCACCTGGCCGCAGAGCGGCTGCGCCACGCCGTTCAGCAGCACCTGCAGGGCGATGGCGAAGGCGAAGCCGGAGGCGCTCCAGGCATGGGCGGCGATCATCGGCGCCAGGAACAGTCCCTGGCTCTGCCGCAGCCCCATGGCGAGGGCGGCGGTGACGACGGCACAGGCCATCAGCACCCCGGCGGTGACGCGCAGGCCATCCGGCCTGGCGGTGGCGGTCTGGGACAGGGACATCTGCTTTTCCTCTGCCTCCTATCATCCGGCAGTCCTTCGCACCTGCACAACCGGCCCTGGACGCATGGCCCGGCATGCGCCTGGCGCATCGGTCGGGCGGATCCCATGCGGGTTGAGAGCGTGTGAGTTGCCCCTGCGGGCCAGCCATGCGAAGGCGCAGCGACGATTGCGGGATGATCCGATGCTGCGTGCGCTCTACGACATGGTTCTCCGGCTGGCCGGCCACCGCCGGGCACCGGCCTGGCTGGCCGGGGTGAGCTTCGCCGAGAGCAGCGTCTTCCCCATCCCTCCCGACGCCATGCTGATCCCTATGTGCCTGGCCCGGCCGGACCGTGCCTGGCGCTATGCCGCGATCTGCACCATTGCCTCGGTGCTCGGCGGCATTCTGGGCTACATCATCGGCTTCTGGCTGTTCGACGCCATCGCCATGCCGGTGCTGCGCGGCTACGGCTATGCCGATGCCCTGGCACGATTCGAGGCCTGGTATGCGCAATGGGGCGTCTGGGTCATCCTCATCAAGGGGCTGACGCCGATCCCCTACAAGATCGTCACCATTGCCTCCGGCGCCGCCAAATTCGACTTCGTGATGTTCCTGGCCGCCAGCATCGTTACCCGCGGCGCGCGCTTCTTCCTGCTGGCGGTGCTGCTGCGCCGCTTCGGGCCGCCGATCCGCGAATTCATCGAGAAGCGGCTGACCCTGGTGACCAGCGTCGCCGCCGCCGGCATCATCGGCGGCTTCATGGCGCTGAAGCTGCTGTAGGGGGCGGGACGGCCCCCCCCTGGCCCTGTGCCGGGTATCCGACGGTGGGTATCCGGCGGTGGGCCGTCATCTCGGGGCGCGATTTCTTGCAACGGCGAAAACCGCCCCCCGGCGCGGATAGGCGAAGTTCAGTTGACCTTGCGGCGGCGCACCGCTGCGAGGCCGAGCAGGCCCATGCCGAAGAGCGCGAGCGAGGCCGGCTCAGGGACGACCAGGGGGCCATCATAGGTCCAGGTGCCCGTGAAACTGCAGACGCCGGTTGCATTGCAGGGCGAGCCGGACCGGTCGGTATTGAAGGTCCCGGAACTGGCCAATCCATTCAGATTGAAAACGAAATTCTCGGACATGATGTTTTGTGGACCAGCGAAGGAAATCGCCCCCGTCGGAACCCCACCCGGCGCGCTAGAGAGGGCTACCGTCCATCTTGGCCCAATATTAGGGAGAACTTCAGGCACGAAGTCCGTCGTCGTAGCGGTCAACGAGATGCCTGCCGCGGTCGTGACGCTAAATCTCAGCAGGTCGATCCCGGTGCCTTGCAGATCATCGGCCAGCGGCGTCCGGGAGTTGCGAAAGATGTTGACGCCGCTCTGGAACGCCTCGTCCTCCAATATGAGCAAGCCGGTTACGAACAGTTCGTCCTCAGGTGTGCTCGAGGTCTGGGTAAACGTGAATACCTGAAGAAGATCGGCGGACGCCCGGAGGGGAAGGAGGGCCGCCGATACCCCCAAAGCCAGCGCAAGGGCAAGCAACCTGTGGCCACGCTCTCTTGCAGCGGGGCGGCCACTACTGCGCCTGCGCTGTGGTGCCCACCTTACCGATCGAGTGTGGAATGCCCCGGACAAGAACGCGAGCCACGAGCCTGAAAGCCTCATAGTTCTGTTCCTCCTTCAGTCGGCCTCAAGATGGAGGTCCGAGCCTGCAGCATTGAACCAGGAGGGTGTCAGGTTGCCCTGAGTGTCTCCGGTTTCCTCCGCAGAACGGAAATTCGGTTCATATGAAATAAGGACAGCAAATTGTATGCCATCTATGGAAGCTTGCTAGAATCAATGGCTTATAGATGAGTTCCTGCCGGTGCATCCTTGCCCTGTAAAGTTTCCCGATATGGTGCCGTGCGCAAAGGCCCGACCCTTGCCACGATCGAGCCCAAGGCGTGGCCGGCCCCGTGATCCAGGGGACCCCAGGCGGCAACTGATCGGATGTCTTCCTTGGGCCGGCTTGGTCACCAATGGTCCGCGGCGCCCCGGGGCGCGGCGCGTCCGCCAGACCCTCCTGCCGGTGCCCGGCGATGCGTCTCCGCCAGCTTGCCACCGTCTGGCGGCAAGTCCTGGGCGCCCCGGCTATGTCCAGCCTGGGCGCGCGGGGTTCGCGCAGACCAAAGCCACCCGAACGCCATCGGGTCAGGGCTTGCCCGCGGCCGGCGCAGCAGTCCTGGCGGATCAGCCCGGCCGCGGCCGCTTTCAACATGACGGCCTTGGAGCCACGGGGCATGACGGACCTTCCAACCCTGGCCCGTCCTCTTCCTGCTGACCCCGGAGAAACGGCAGACTCGACTGCTAACGCAGATCACCGGGCCATGCCGGCGCCGGGTCCAGCCTGCCACGGCACTCGCCGAAGCCGATGGCTGCGAAGCCCGGCCGTTCCGCCCGCGCGCGGAAGATCACCTCGTCGCCATCCTCCAGCCACAGCCGGGTTTCGTCATTGGGCAGCGGCATCGGGTTCTGCCCGGCGGTGATCTCGCTGAGGCAGGCGCGGCTGTCATC
>JAEWCI010000401.1 GCA_023390705.1 Pseudomonadota bacterium | reverse complement strand
GGCCCGGCCCGCGCGCCGCAGCGCCAGGCGCCGGTCCGCCGCCATGCCGGCACCACGCTGCATGTCACGGTCGGCGGGCACCGGGTGGCGCTGCGCACCGCCGAGGACGGCGAGGGCAGGCTGCTGGAGATCGCCTTCTCGCTTTCCAAGGAAGGCGCCGCCTATCGCAGCCTGATGGACGCCTTCGCGCACTCCGTCTCGCTGGGGCTGCAGCAGGGCACGCCGCTGGCCGATTACGTGGAAGCCTTCGCCTATACCCGCTTCGGGCCTTCCGGCATGGTGGAGGGCGACCCGGCGATCAGCCGCGCCACCTCCGTGCTGGACTGGGCCTTCCGCCGGCTGGCATTGGATTATCTCGGCCGCCGCGACCTGCCCGAACCCTCGGAGGAGGATTGCGCGCCGGACAGCCTCGGCAGCGCCAGCCAGCAGGCGCCGCTGCTGCCGCTGGACCTGCCCACAAGGCCCGGCCCCGCCGCCAGCCCGCGCAGCCGGCGGCGCTCCTTTCGGGTCGTCGGCTGAGAGAGCGCGGAGAGGAACCATGCCGGGACGCATCGAGGCGCGGCTGAAGGAATTGGGCATCACCCTGCCGGTGCCGGCGGCGCCCATTGCCAATTACGTCGGCTGCACCGTCACGGGGTCGCTGGTGATCGTTTCCGGCCAGATCCCCCTGCGGGACGGCAAGGTGGTCTGCGCCGGCAAGGTGGGCGCGGGGGTGAGCGTGGAGCAGGCGGCGGAGGCTGCACGGCTCTGCTTCGTCAATGTGCTCGCCCAGGTGAAGTCGGCCATCGGCGACCTGGACCGGGTGACGCGGGTGCTGCGCCTCGGCGGCTTCATCGCCGCGCCGCCCGAATTCTCCCAGCATGCGGTGGTGATGAACGGCGCCTCGGACCTTGCCGTGGCGGTGTTCGGGGAGGCCGGGCGGCATGCCCGCTCGACCATCGGCGTGCCCTCCCTGCCCGCGGATGCGGCGGTGGAGGTGGAGGGGATGTTCGAATTCGCCTGAACATGGCCCGCTTTCGTTGAGCCGGCGCCTCGTGCCCCGAGTATTTCCACCTGGGACGATCGCGGGCTAGGCTCGCGGGGCTCGCCTCCGGCACGACATCCCTGACATGCCCGATTCCGCGCCTGAGCTTTCCCTGACCCTGCACCGCGCCATCGCCGAGGTGGCGCGCGAGGACTGGGACGCCTGCGCCGGCACGGCCAACCCCTTCGTCTCCCATGCCTTCCTGGCGGCGCTGGAGGAAAGCGGCAGCGCCACCGCGCGCAGCGGCTGGCTGCCGCAGCATGCGGTGCTGCGCGATGCCGCCGGCCAGGTGGTAGCCTGCGCCCCCTGCTATGCGAAGAGCCACAGCCAGGGTGAATACGTCTTCGACTATGCCTGGGCGAATGCGCTGGAGAGCGCGGGCGGGGACTACTATCCGAAGCTCCAGATCTGCGTGCCCTTCAGCCCGGTGCCGGGGCCGCGGCTGCTGACCAGGCCGGGCAGCGGCGTGCCGGTGGCGGCCCTGGCCCAGGGGCTGGTGCAGGCCTGCCAGGGACTGCGGCTTTC
The DNA here is from genome assembly GCA_023390705.1 of Pseudomonadota bacterium. Classification (GTDB taxonomy): domain Bacteria; phylum Pseudomonadota; class Alphaproteobacteria; order Acetobacterales; family Acetobacteraceae; genus JAEWCI01. The sequence goes on along the minus strand of JAEWCI010000401.1, from coordinate 1,067 downwards.
CTCCGTCCATGCCACCTTCTGCCAGGAAGCCGAATGGCAGGCGCTGGGCGATGCCGGCTGGCTGCAACGCCTGGGCATGCAGTTCCACTGGGAGAATCGCGGCTATGGCAGCTTCGAGGATTTCCTCGGCGCGCTGTCCTCCCGCAAGCGCAAGGCCATCAAGCGCGAAAGGCGGGATGCCGCGGCTTCCGGCTTCGTGCTGAGGACGCTGCGGGGGCATGAGATCACGCCCCGCCACTGGCAGGCCTTCCACCGCTTCTACCGCGCGACGACGGACAAGAAATGGGGCCGCAGCGCCTATCTGACGCCGCGCTTCTGGCCGCTGCTGGGCGAGGTGCTGGGCGACCGCGTGGTGCTGATGATGGCCGAGCGGGATGGCGAGCCGGTGGCCGGCGCGCTGAACCTGCTGGGCGAGGAAGCGCTGTTCGGCCGCAATTGGGGGGCGGTGGTGGACGCGCCCTTCCTGCATTTCGAGCTGTGCTACTACCGCGCCATCGACTTCGCCATCGAGCACGGGCTGGCGCGCGTGGAGGCTGGCGCCCAGGGCGAGCACAAGATCCAGCGCGGCTACCTGCCGCGGCCGACCTATTCCGCGCACTGGATCGCCCATGCCGGGCTGCGCCGCGGGGTGGCCGATTTCCTGGCCCGGGAACGCCCGGCGATGCGGCAGGAAATGGCGGCGCTGGCCGAATACTCGCCCTATCGGCGCGAGGGCGAGTAGCCGGCGCCGCGTGACGCTGGCCTATCTGCAACTGGCGGCTTCCATGGCGCTGGTCGGCGCCAATGTCGGCGTGGCGAAGCTGCTGGCCGAGGCGCTGCCCATCCCGCTGATCGCCTGCCTGCGCTGCGCCCTGGCCTGGCTGCTGCTGTGGCCGCTGGCCCGCGCCATCGAAGGCCGGGTGCCAATGGGAGGCGCCATGAGCGGCGCGCTGCGCTGGAACCTGCTGCTGCAGGCGCTGTTCGGCACCGCGCTCTACAATGCCGGGCTGCTGGCCGGGCTGCGCCTGACCTCGGCGCTGGAAGCCGGGCTGGTGCTGGCCACGCTGCCCGCCGTGGTGGCGCTGGGC
>JAEWCI010000379.1 GCA_023390705.1 Pseudomonadota bacterium | reverse complement strand
CAACGGCGGGGTGCAGCCGGATCGGCCTGGCCGGGCGGGGGCAGCGGCACCCGCGCCGTGGTGTCCGGTGCCGTGCGGGTGCCATCGCCGCCGGGGTCGGGGCGCGGCTGACCATCCGTCAGATGCTCCGGCTTCGGCGCGGGCGGTTCGGCTTGCGGGTTGGGCGGTGGGCTCGGCCGGGTGACGCCCTGAGCGGGTGCGGTGCCCTGCGCCATGGCACTGCCCGTCGCGGCCGCCACCCCGAGCGCTGCCATCAGCACGAAGCAGAGCCAAATCCGGCCGTCCCGCGAGGCTGGCGCGGTCGCGGTCCGCTCGACCTGGCAGCACATGGGGATTCCTTTCGCAGCAGGCGGTCCGGCCAAACGCCAGGGCTGGCGCCGGGTTGCTATACAGTGCCGGTGCCGCGGCGTGGTGAACGGCACCGTGCCAGCCTGCGGGCAAGGCTGGCACTGCGGTCCGGTGGGATCACCTTGCCGTGGTTGTGCCGCTGCTCCGCCTCCGCCGCCGGGATAGAGCGGATCGTGGAGGGGCGAGCACGCCCATCGTTATGGGCTGGCACTTCGCGCGGCCGGTATGACAATCGCGCCAGGGCCTGTCCGGCTTCGGGCTTCTCACCTCAGGAAGCGGATGCGCTCAGGCGGGGCGGGTGTTACGGCCGATGGAGCCGCTCCCGTCGGCTTGGCGCGTCATCGGCATTGCTGATAGCCTTGCAAGGCCGTTGACGTCCGGGAACGCAAAAAACATGTGCCATCGTGCCGCAGTTGCGCTGGGGCTTGCGCTTTCAGCCAGCATCGCCAGTGCCGAGACCCTGACCATCGGCGTTGCCGCGCCTCCTACCTCGCTCGACCCGCATTATCACAACACCAGCCCCAACACCTCGGTCTCGATCCACATCTTCGACCGGCTGGTTGACCGCGACGCGCGTGCCCGTGCCGTGCCGGGCCTGGCAATGGGCTGGCAAGCGGTTTCCGAGACGATCTGGGAGCTGAAGCTGCGGCCCGGCGTGACCTGGCATGACGGGCGCGGCTTCAGTGCCGAGGACGTGGCCTTCTCCATCGCCCGCGTGCCGACCGTGCCCAACAGCCCGGGCCTTTTCGCCGGCTATGTCCGTGCGATCACCCGTGTCGAGATCGTCGATCCGCTGACGGTGCGGCTGCACACGGCGCGGCCGCACCCGCTGATGCCGCTCGACCTGGGCGCCATCCAGATCGTGTCGCGGCATGTGGGCGAGGGAGCGGGCACCGAGGACTACAATCGCGGCACCGCGGCCATTGGCACCGGGCCGTACCGCGTCACCGGCTACCGGCCCGGTGAGCGCGTGGAGATGGCGCGCAACGACGCCTACTGGCGTGGCGCGGAGCCGTGGACACGGGTGAACTACCGCGTCATCGCCAGCGACCCGGCGCGTACCGCGGCCCTGATGGCCGGTGACGTGGACCTGATCGACCAGGTGCCGACCGCCGACCTGCCACGGCTGCAGCGCGAGCCAAGGATCAGGATCAGCCAGGTCCAGGGCCTGCGGGTGCTCTATCTCCAGGCGGATTTCTCGCGGTCCGGCGAAGTCCCGGGCGTGACCGACGAAGCCGGCCGGCCGCTCGCCCGCAACCCTTTCCTCGACCGGCGCGTGCGCGAGGCGCTTTCGCTGGCGATCGACCGCCGTGCCATCGCCGAGCGGGTGATGGAGGGAACCGCCGAGGCGACCGGCCAGTGGCTGCCGGAGGGTGCCTTCGGGCATGACCCGGGGATCAGTGTGCCGGCGCCTGACCCGGCCCGCGCACGCGCCCTGCTGGCCGAGGCCGGTTATCCGCAGGGCTTCAGCCTGACCCTGCACACGCCGAATGAGCGCTACCCCAACGATGCACGGGCAGCCCAGGCGGTGGCGCAGATGTGGACACGGATCGGGCTGCGAACCCGGGTCGAGGCCCTGCCCTGGACCACCTTCTCGGCGCGCCGGGCGCGGCAGGAATTCGGGATATTCCTCGGCGGCTGGGGCTCGACCACGGGCGAAGCCTCCTCGATGCTGATCAATGTCCTCGGGACGAATGACCGGGCCAGGCGCATCGGCTCCTCGAACCATGTGCGCTACTCGAATCCGGCGCTCGACGACCTCACCCGGCGCGCAACCGAGACCATCGACGACGAGCGGCGCGAGGATCTTCTGCGTCAGGCCGTGCGCCTGGCCGTCGAGGACGGCGCCCTCCTCCCGCTGGTGCAGCTGACGAACCAGTGGGCGATGCGGCGCGGCCTGGAGCACGAGCCGCGAATGGATGAGCGTACCCTGGCGACCGGCGTGCGTCCCGCGCGGTGAGGGCGTTCGGCCCTGGTCGGAGGGGAGGGCGGCAGGCCCTTCCTGCCCCGGGATCTCCGTGGCCAGAAGCAGGCTGCCGGGATCTCCCCTTCCCGCGCTGGGATGGGTCACTGCGGACCGGGATCCGCGGCCGCCCGGTGATCGGCTCCGAACGCAAGTGCCGCGATGCCGACGGCAACCGGCAGCGGGCCCGCCCTTGCCACCGGCGCAGGCAGAAGCCTCCACAGGATGAATCCAGGCTGAGTACTACCCCGCCGCCGCCCGTTCCCGCAGGATGCCGAGCGCGCGGCGGAAGGCTTCGGCCATCTGGGCCGGCGGCATGGCGCCGCTGAACACCACATGTCCGTCAAGCGCGAAGGTGGGCACGCCGGAAAGCCCGTGGCGGCGGAAATACTCGTCCTCCTGCCGCACCTCCTGCTCCATCGCGCCACTTTCGAGATAGGCGAGCACTTCCTCGGCTTCCATGCCGGCGCCGGAGGCCAGTTCCGCCAGGGTGGCGCGGTCGCCGATATCGCGGCCCTGCTGGAAATAGGCGCGGAACAGCGCCTCCACCACCTGGTTCTGCAGCCCCACCACGCCGGCCAGGTGGATCACCCGATGCGCATCCACCGTGTTCGGCGTGCGCCGCATCAGGTCGTGGCGGAATTCCAGGCCGGAAGCGGCGCCGGCCTGCGCCACCCGGTCATCGGCCTCGCGCGAGCGGGCCTCGCTGCCGAATTTCGCGGCGCGGTAGCTGGCACGGTCCACGCCTTCGCGCGGCATGTCGGGGTTGAGCTGGAAGGGATGCCAATGCACCTCGAAAGCCTCGCCTTCCGCCGCCAGCAATTCCAGCGCGGCTTCCAGGTTGCGCTTGCCCACCCAGCACCAGGGGCAGATGGCGTCCGAGATGACGTCTATCCGCGACAGCGCCGCCGGCGTCGTGGGCAGTGAGGGGCCGGCACCGGCTTCGGCCGGAACCTCGCAGCCATCGGGGCCGCAGGCCGCGCCTTCGGGAAGCTTGTCGTCCATGGCATCCCTCACTCCGCCTTGTCAGCCGGATCGCGCGGCCGGCACCGCTCGGTTACTTCACGGGCACGATCTGCCCGCCGCAGGCACGGAAGCAGTCGTCATAGGGGCCGCTGCATTGCCAGGACCCGCCGGTGCAGATCGGCGGCTCCACGCAGCGATGACCTCCACCGGCCGCCCGGCACCGGTTGTAGCTGGTCAGCGCCGCGCTCCGCATCATGTTGCATTGCTGGACCTGGAAATTTTCCTGGGACTGGCATTGCGACCGCATCATGGTGCACTGCGCGACACAACTCCGGCCCTCCGGCGTCGGGGGCGGGATATACTGGTATTGCGTGCAGGCCCCGAGCGTCAGCAGGGCCAGCACCGAAAGAATCGCGCGCAGGCGGCGCGGCAGGAGGAGGTTCTTCATCAACCGTGCAATAACAATTCATTCCATGATATACAACTACCTTGAGCCGGAGGCGGAATGCCCGCAGCCGCCCAGGCCGGGCGCGCCACGGCTACAACTCGTGCCCTGGAGTCCTGCGCGCCAGCCCGTCGAACAGGCCGAGCATCCGCCCGCGCCACTCATGCACCGGGTCGTCGGCTTCCAGCAGGCGGAAGGGGCTGCAGACCCTGGCCCACTGGAAGGCGCCGAAGACGATGTAGTCGGGGTAGAACGGCACCTCTCCGCCGAGGAAGGGCTGCGTCCTGAGCGTCAGGCGCAGCGGCTGCAATTCCTTGCGGAAGGCAAGCACCTTCTCCTCCCGCCCCTCGCAGACCGCTTCCAGCGTGGTGCCGTAGCGCGCCTCCCGGCTGGTGCGGAAATAGGCCTGGTCCTCTGGCCGCAGGCAGGCATGGACATCGGTCAGGATCAGGCGGGCGATCCAGGGGTGCAGGAAGGCATCGGTCCAGGAATTCACGAAGCGCGCCAGCGCCAGCCCCGCCGCGCCGCCGAACAGGGAAGGCGCTTCGGGGTAGTTCTCCTCCAGCCAGGTCGCGATGGTCCAGGAGTCGGAAACGGTGCGGCCATTGTCCACCAGCACCGGCACCAGCCCCTGGCCGGAGAAGGCGATCCGCTCCTTCTCCGTGAAGCGCCAGGGCAGCGTCTCCACCGCCAGCCCCTTATGGGCCAGCGCCATGCGGATGCGCCAGCAGAAGGGGCTGAAGCGGCAGCCCGGGTCGGCGCCGGCCAGGTCGTACAGGGTGCGGCTCATGTGCAAGGGTCCTCCCGCCCGCAGTCTCGCGCGCTTTGCCGCCTCTCGCCAGCCCGTGGGCACTGGGGCAGAGTGAGGACAAAACGGGGAGGGACGGATGCGCACGCAGGTTGGCATCATCGGCGCCGGGCCGGCGGGGCTGCTCCTGGCGCAATTGCTGCACCTCGCCGGGATAGACAGCGTGGTGCTGGAGGACCGCTCCCGCGAATACTGCGAAACCCGCATCCGCGCCGGGTTGCTGGAACAGGGCAGCGTGGAACTGCTTTCCGAGGCCGGCCTGGGCGAGCGGCTGCACCGCGAGGCCATGGTGCATGACGGGCTGGAACTGCGCTTCGACCGCCGGCCGCACCGCATAGACCTGCACGGGCTGACCGGGCGCCGGGTCTTCATCTACGGCCAGCAGGAAGCGGTGAAGGACATGATCGCCGCCCGCCTTGCCACCGGCCGGCCGCTGTTTTTCGAGGTGTCGGACACCGCCGTCCACGACCTCACCACCCGCCCGCGCGTCACCTTCCGCCACCAGGGCAAGGCGCATTCGCTGGAATGCGACATCATCGCCGGCTGCGACGGCTTCCACGGCATCTGCCGCCCCGCCATCCCGGCGGACAGGCTGCGCGTCTTCGAACGCGCCTATCCCTTCGCCTGGCTCGGCATCCTGGCCGCTGCGCCACCGGCGGCGGGGGAGCTGATCTATGCGCGGCATGAGCGCGGCTTCGCGCTGGCCACCATGCGCTCTCCCAGCCTCTCGCGCCTCTACCTGCAATGCCGCCCGGATGAGGACCTGGCCGAATGGCCGGACGACCGCATCTGGGAGGAACTGCACCGCCGCATGGAACGCGCCGACGGCCTGCGGCAGGTGCATGAGGGCGCGATCCTGCAGAAGGGCATCACTCCCATGCGCAGCTTCGGGGTGGAGCCGATGCGCCATGGCCGGCTGTTCCTGGCCGGCGACGCCGCCCATATCGTGCCGCCCACCGGCGCCAAGGGCATGAACCTGGCGGTGGCCGATATCCGCGTGCTGGCGGAGGCGCTGGAAGCCTTCTTCCATGGTCGCGGCAGCGGGTTGCTGGACGCCTATTCGGAAAGGGCGCTGGCGCGCATCTGGAAGGCGCAGCGCTTTTCCTGGTGGATGACCAGCCTGCTGCACGATTTCGCCGATGACGACGCCTTCGGCGACCGCATCCGCCTGGCCGAATTGCGCTATGTCTGCGGGTCGGAGGCCGGGCAGCGTGTCCTGGCCGAGAATTACGTAGGGCTCCCCTTCGATTGAAGACGGGGGCGGGGGGGGAATCAGCATGTCCACGACCATGCAGGCGGCGCCGGCCATGGCAGGGATCACCCGCTTCGAGGTCACGTCCCGCGAAGCCTTTGCCGAGGGGCGGGATTTCGGCGCCGGCCCCTATCTCCGCATCGCCGGCATCGCCCATGGCGAGCTGGACCCGGAAGACCCGCGCAACGCCGTCATCACGGACCTTGCGCTGGCGCCGCGCAACGCGCGCGGCCGGGTGGCATACGCCGCCGAGGTCGCCATCCTCCGCCCCGCCGATCCGGCCCGCGCCAACGGAAGGCTGCTGTACGACGTGACCAACCGCGGCCGCAAGATGGTGTTCGGCGCGCTGTTCGACGCGGTGGGCGCCAACCAGGCGGAGCAGAACGCGCTGCGCTCGGCCGCCGCGGTGGGCAACGCCATCCCGCTGCGCGAGGGCACCACCCTGGCCTGGAGCGGCTGGGACCCCGGCGCGCCGCGCGCCAACGACAACCTGCGCATCGCCCTGCCGGTGCTGCCGGGCGTCACCGGCCCGGTGCGCGACGAATTCGTCTTCGGCACCCGCATCAACCCGGCCGACCGCCCCACCGCGCCGCTGACCTACGCCGTGGCGGACCGCGACCAGGCCAGGGCGCGCCTGACGGTGCGCCGCACCCGCGATGCCGCGCCGCGCGAGATCCCGGCGAGCGGCTGGGCCTATGAGGGCGACCGTGCCATCCGCCTGCTGCCCGAGGGCACGCTCTTCGAAACCGGCAGCATCTACGAATTCCGCTACATCGGCACCGGCGCGCAGCCGCTCGGCATGAGCTTCGCCGCCACGCGCGACCTGATCTCCTTCCTGCGGCATGAGGAAGCTGATGGCAGCGGCCAGCCAAGCCCCCTGGCCGGAATGCGGGTGCGCTCCGTGCTGGCGGTCGGCATCTCGCAGGCCGGGCGCTATCTGCGGCACCACATCACGCTCGGCATGAATGCGGATGTGCAGGGGCGGCGGGTCTTCGACGGCGTGCTGACGCATATCGCCGGCAGCGGCCGGGTCTTCATCAACGAACGCTTCGCCCAGCCGGACCGCACCGCCACCTGGCACGAGGATTTCGCCTATCCCGAGAACTGGTTCCCCATGGCCGCGGCACCCAGCACGGACCCGCTGGGTGGCGCCACCGCCGGCTACCTGCGCGGCGATGCCAGCGACCCACTGCTGATGGAGGTGAACACCTCCACCGAATACTGGCAGAAGGGCGCCAGCCTGATCCATACCGACCCCGCCGGCACGCGCGACCTGCCGGACCTGCCGAATGTGCGGCACTACCTGGTGGCCGGCACGCGCCATGGCGGCCGCGCCGGCGCCGGCAGCGCGGCCGGGCTCGGCGCCCATGGCAACAACCCGCATTCGGCCAGCCCGCTGCTGCGCGCCCTGCTGGCGGCGCTGGGC